>CAZCDQ010000084.1:0-15595 GCA_964497605.1 uncultured bacterium | reverse complement strand
ATTGGGCTATTTACTTGACTTCGGTACATACTATATATAGATTACCGTGTAATGGAATATTACCCCGAAAAATATAACGATATAAAAAAATGTAAAAATTTAGGATTGATTAAGTTACTACATATAGTATCAACACCACTAAAGTAAATACCCCAATATAATTTATTTCCGAAATATAATGATTTCACCGCAGAGGTCGCAGAGGGAAACATGTAATATGCCGTTTTCTTTGCGAATAATTTCTCTTGACACCTGATCATATCACCTTTATAATAAAATGAGTAGTCTTTTTGGTTCGAAACGTTTTCTTTTCAGAGGGTAATTAAGCGTTATCGTTTTTTAATTTGTTTTTTCATGGCACTTTATCTCTCCACTGCGGAAAATTAATATTTTTGAAATAAATCTCTCAACAGCCACCTCAATCCATTTACCCTCACCCTCCCTGCTCCCTCTCCCGCACACGGGCGAGGGAGAGCCGTAGTACTAGCTTTTATCCCCTCTAATTATCAGTAGAGGGGATAAAAGGGTGAGCTGATCTTTACATCTGCGCTCTCTGCTTTGAAAAATTTCATCTGCGGCATACAATAATTTGCGTACATCTGCGGTTCAGACTTTGTGTCTTTGTGCCTTCTTCTAAACTTTGCGCCTATGATTTAGCTTGTCCGTTTCCGCTCAAAGTGTTATTTTATAGGATAAATCGTGAAATAATAAATGAGTATACAAAGCGAGAGTGCGCGGCGGCCATATGACACAGTCAAAAAAGGGATTTTCTTTTGAGGTGGTCAAAACATGTCCCGAGACAGGCGCCCGCGCGGGGATACTGACAACGCCGCATTCGGTGATCGAAACGCCCGTATTTATGCCTGTCGGGACACAGGCCACCGTAAAAACAATGTCCCAACAGGAACTCGAAGCCTTAGATGCGCGTATAATACTCGGTAATACATATCATCTCTATCTCCGGCCGGGGCATGAACTGGTTCGTGATGCGGGCGGTTTGCACAGGTTCATGGGCTGGAACAGCTCAATCCTCACCGATTCCGGCGGTTTTCAGGTATTCAGCCTGAACGACATGCGGAAAATCACCGAGGAGGGCGTGACATTCCGGTCGCATGTCGACGGGTCCAGCCATCTGTTTACGCCGGAGAATGTCATGCGTATTCAGCACGACCTCGGCGCGGACATCATCATGGCGTTCGATGAATGTATTCCATATCCGGCAACGCGGGAGTATGCGGTAAAATCCTGCGATACCACCGAACGCTGGGCCGCGCGGTGCCGTGAGGAGCACGAAAAGCTGGGAACCGGATCGCAGGCGTTGTACGGTATCTGCCAGGGAAGCGTATACGAGGACTTCCGGGTGAAATACGCCGAGCGGCTGGTGGAGATGGATTTCCCCGGATATGCTATCGGCGGGCTTGCGGTCGGTGAACCGAAAAGAAGCATGTTCGCAATGATCGAAACAACGACCGAGGTGTTACCTGCTGAGAAACCGCGGTATCTGATGGGTGTAGGGTTTCCGGAAGATCTTGTCGAGGGCGTTTCGCGGGGTGTGGATATGTTCGACTGTGTGATGCCCACTCGCAACGCCCGTAACGGCACCGTATTCACCCGCCGCGGAAAAGTGATTTTGAAGAACGCCTATCAGGCCAGGGATTTTTCGCCGATTGATGACCAGTGCGGATGCCCGGTATGCGCGCATTATTCGAAAGCGTATATCAGGCACCTGTTTCAGACCGGTGAAATTCTCGGGCCGAGGCTTGCAACGATGCATAGTATATATTATTACTTAAACCATATGCGCGATATGCGCAACGCAATCATGGAAGACCGATTCCCCGCCTGGAGGGAAGAATTTTTCCGCCTTTACAGAAACGAGGACGAATCATGAATTTCGATTTAGCCGAAACCGTCTACGCTCAGGCCTCCGAACCCCCCGCTCAAAAAACCGCTCCCATGTGGCCGATGCTTATTGCAATTTTTGCGGTCTTTTATTTCTTTATCATCAGGCCTCAGAAGAAAAAACAGCAGGAAACGCAGAACATGCTCAAGACTGTTGAAAAAGGGAGCAAAGTGGTGACCATCGGCGGCATTTACGGAACCGTGCTGAATATCAAGAAAAAAGGCGAGGATCAGAGCGATGACGATATCATCGTGCTGAAAGTCTCGGACAATTCGAAAATCGAGATGATTCGCTCCAGTATCTCGAAAGTTCTGCCAAAAGGCGAGGACGGCAAGGGGTAACACATGGAATATGATATTAAAATACTCGGCGATCCCGTATTGAAACAGGAGACCGAGCCGGTGGCAGAGTTTAACGGCGAACTCTCCGAAATTGTCGAAAATATGATCGACGCTATGTACAGAGGCCACGGGATTGGTTTGGCAGCGCCGCAGGTGGGACTTTTGAAAAAGATTATTGTTGTCGATCCATCTTTCGGCGAGGATAAGAGCACCCTCTACGGTATGATAAATCCCGAGATTACCGCGGCAGAGAACGAATGCGAACTCGAGGAGGGATGCCTTTCCATCCCCGGCGTTTTCGAATATATCACCCGGCCGGAGAAAATAGCGGTGAAATATCGGGACGTTGAGGGAAACGACCATAAAATCGAGGCCGACGGGATGTTGTCGCGGGTTATTCAGCATGAAATCGACCATCTGAGCGGCATATTATTCATTGACCGCCTGAGTACTGTTAAACGGAATCTTTTGACAAAAACACTTCGCGAAATCGAAGAGAAAGGCTGCGCGGGTTGATGCGTATCGTGTTCATGGGCACAGCCGAGTTCGGCGTTCCCTCGCTCAGGGCGCTGCACGAAAACTATGACGTGGCCGCAGTGGTGACCCGTACCGATACAAAAAAAGGACGCGGCAGAAAGTCCGGGCCGTCCCCGGTCAAAACCGCCGCGCGTGAACTGGGGATCGAGGCGCTGACACCCTCGAAACTGTCCGGCAGCAATTTCATTGCACGATTGAACGAAATCGGCGCCGACCTGTTTTATGTCGTTGCATTCAGGATTCTTCCGGCGGCGGTATTTACCTTGCCCCCGAAAGGGACGGTGAACCTGCATGCCTCATTGCTTCCTGATTACCGCGGCGCCACGCCGATCAACCATGCGGTGATCAACGGCGAAAAGTTCACCGGACTGACAACGTTTTTCATCGACGAAAACATCGATACGGGCGATATTATTATGAAAGAGTCGGTTTCAATCGGTCCGAACGAAACCGCCGGCGAGCTTGCCGCGCGGCTGAGTCTGCTCGGTATCGATGTGACACTTAAAACAGTCGCGGCGATTGCGGACGGCACATTGACAACAATCAAACAGCCGATGACCTCGCAGCGTACGGCGCCGAAACTGTACAAACGGGACGGCCTCATCGACTGGGCGAGAGACGCCCGTTCGATTCACAATCAGGTCCGGGGAATGAACCCTTCCCCCGGGGCGTATACCGAATGTGTCAGAGGACCGGTGAAAATCCACCGCACCAAAATTATCGAGGAAACCTCGAACGATATCCCCGGCACAGTGCGGGAATCGTCCGAACATGACGGTTTTATTGTATCATGCGGCAAAGGAAGTCTCAAAATCATCGAGCTTCAGCCGCCAGGAAAGAAAAAAATGGACTGCGGAAGTTTCGTCCGCGGATGCCGGCTTATGGAACCCGGCATGAGCGTGTGCGATTTATAAAAAATTGATAAGGAGGATATACTATGTTCTTTTTTTGGGATTGGACAATGATACTGATGATACCCGGTCTGATACTTACTTTGTGGGCGCAGGCGAAAGTCAAATCGGCCTATAGCAAATTCAGCCGCGAGCAGTCGCGTTCGGGTATGACCGGCGCCGAAACTGCGAGGCGTATCCTCGATTCGAACGACCTTGGCGGCGTACGGATCGAACATGTTTCCGGCAATCTGACCGACCATTACGATCCCCGCGAGGGTGTGCTCAGGCTTTCGGACGGCGTCTACGACTCGAAAAGCATCGCGGCGCTGGGCATTGCGGCGCATGAGGCCGGACATGCGGTTCAGCACGGTGTCAAATATCCGGCGCTTGCGCTCAGATCGGCGGTCGCCCCTGCCGCGGCAACCGGATCGAAACTTGGGATATGGCTATTCATTATCGGCATGATTATCCCATTTTTTGCCGGGCAGAACTCGGCATGGTTTGCATATTCCGGAACCATCATGGATGCCGGAATCATCCTGTTCAGCTTTGCTGTAGCGTTCACCCTTATTACGCTTCCGGTGGAATTCAACGCCTCGAAACGGGCAATCATGGTACTTGAAAGGGGCGGCTATCTCACTACTGATGAAGTTCCGAAAGCCAAAGCGGTACTCGATGCCGCCGCATGGACATATGTCGCCGCGGCCGCGACTGCGATTATGATGCTCATCAGACTTTTAATCCTGCGCGGAGGCAGGGACTGACAGAAAGGATAACACTATGTGCGGAATTTTTGGATATGTCGGCGGGAAATACTCATCCGATATTCTGGTGGACGGTATACGGCGGCTTGAATACCGCGGATACGATTCGTGGGGCATTGCGGCGGCGAACGGCGGACAGCTTCACGTGTTCAAAGCCGCGGGGAAGATCGGGGGTGTCCTGCCGGAAAATTTCCCCGGGGACGGTCTCAGTGCGGGTATTGCGCATACACGCTGGGCAACGCATGGCGCTCCCACTGCGGAAAACGCTCATCCGCATACCGATGATTCCGGGAATCTCGCGATCGTCCATAACGGCATCATCGAAAACTACCGCACACTCAAACAAAAGCTGGAAGAGTGGGGACACACATTTAAAAGCGAAACCGATTCGGAGGTCATTGCGCATCTGGTCGAGCATTTCCGAAATGAAGGATTGAACCTTCGCCAGTCGTTTCTCCAAGCCCTGAACAGTCTCGAGGGAGCCTACGGTATCGCCCTTGTATCGGCGGATGAGCCCGGCACAATTCTGGTTGGACGGATGGGCAGCCCGCTTGTTATTGGCCAGGGCAAGGGGTTCAATGTAATTGCGAGCGATTCCTCGGCGATTATCCCTCATACACGCTATGTTGTTTATCTCGACGACGGTGAATGTGCCGAAATTACCGAAAACGGATTCGAAAGTTTCAACCTCGACGAAAGCGTGACAAAAAAAGAGGTACAGAAAATCGCTTACGATCTCAAATCGGTCGAACTCGGCGGATACAGTCATTTCATGGAAAAAGAGATCCACGAGCAGCCGCAGACCATCCTCGACGCCATGCGCGGACGAATTTATCAGCGTGAAGGCTCAATTAGACTCGGCGGTATCGACGAGGCGATGCTGCTTAAGACGAAACGCATTAAAATAATCGCTTGCGGTACAAGCTGGCACGCGGGACTCATCGGCAAATATCTGTTCGAAAAGCTCGCGGGGATACCCTCGGAAATCCTGTATGCCGCCGAATTCAGGTATTCCAATCCCATTATTGAGCCGAATACCCTTGTCATCGCCATCAGCCAGTCCGGCGAAACGGCAGATACGCTCGGCGCAATTGCAGAGGCCAAGAAGCTCGGCGCGACAACAATGGGCGTTGTCAATGTAGTCGGAAGCACCATTTCACGTGAGTGCAAACAGGGTGTGTTCCTGCACGCCGGCCCCGAGATCGGCGTGGCATCCACCAAGGCATTCACCAGCCAGGTGGTGGTGCTTGCTATGCTGGCGCTCGAGGCGAGCCGCATGCGTAATATGTCGCTCCGCAAAGGCCTGATGTTTATCGAGGCGCTCAAAAAGCTGTCGATGCAGGCATCGGAAACGCTGAAACTGAACGAACAGATCAAAGAGATTGCCCACGAATATGCGAATTATTCGAATTTTCTCTATATCGGCCGACTGTTCGAATATCCCCTTGCGCTCGAGGGCGCACTGAAAATGAAAGAAATCTCCTATATCCATGCCGAGGGTATTCCCGCCGCGGAACTTAAACATGGCCCCATCGCGCTCATCGACGATAATATGCCGGTTGTGGTGCTTGCTGCGCAGAAAAAAATACTCGACAAAATGATTTCCAATGTCAACGAAATAAAATCGCGCGGAGGAAGGATTATTTCGGTTGTGAGCGACGAATCGGATGGTCTCGAGAGCATTTCAGAGCATATCATACGCATTCCTACAACCATCGATCCTCTGGTACCCGTAATCGGCGCAATTCCGCTTCAGCTTCTTGCATATCACGTCGCGGTTGAGAGAAATTGCGATGTGGACCGCCCAAGAAATCTCGCAAAAAGCGTCACGGTGGAATAATTTTGGAACACAAAGATTTCGGAAACGTTATAGTATTAAGAATTACCCTCTCATATAAATAAAACTGTATTTTTCAGAGGAAGATAATTATTATGTATTGTGCCACTTATAACTATTTATGAGTATTTATGTAATATTTAACTTGACAAAACAGGAATTTAGTTGTAAACTTTACTTGAGGGAATTTTGCCTTTTAAAGGAGGAGAAAAATATGAAAAGTGCTGTTGTGCTCGTTTTGACAATTATCGTTATATTTTCGATATCTCAATTTGTGGCGGTGGCAGTTGATAACTATTCGTATAATACAGATATCGAGCCGTTAATCGCCGCTAAAGGATGTATCGATTGCCATAGCTGGATGGGATCGTACGATAGTATTATGTCACAAT
This sequence comes from uncultured bacterium, assembly GCA_964497605.1. Taxonomy (GTDB): domain Bacteria; phylum Latescibacterota; class Latescibacteria; order Latescibacterales; family Latescibacteraceae; genus Latescibacter. The sequence goes on along the minus strand of CAZCDQ010000084.1, from coordinate 8,928 downwards.
ACATTTGGTCGGAAGGAATGAGGCTTGTGAAATCTGCCGAACCTGACTCAAGTATTCTCATATGGCGTATTGCGGGAGAAGACAATCTCGGTAATACAGTTTCCCCCCGGATGCCTGATGGCGGTCCATATTACTCCGAAGCCGAAATTCAGATTTTTAAAGACTGGATTTCCCAGGGAGCGCCCGAGGATGTACCAGTAGGCGTCGAGGACACGAAATCCTGGCTTGATGTCAAAAAGCAGTTTAAATAGAGTGTAAAATTTGAAAGCGATGAAAAGGGCTGTGAATTGTTCACAGCCCTTTTTTTATTGAACATTATTCTGTTGCCGGTCAATTATACGCTGTATTTTGAGGCATCCCACCCGTAGGTGATGTATTCGTTCGTTATCTCGTCCTCATAGACACGGATCAGGTTGAATCCCTCCGGATGTCCGTCACGGGGACCGTCCCACCACGACCCAGAAACTGCGCCGGTATCGATGATTTTCGCGCCTTTATACCGATAAAGCTCATTCACATGGATATGTCCCTCAAGAAAACCGATAAAATTATACTGCGTCAGGAGCTGGTGCAAATCGCCGCCGTCGGTTATGACCGTACTCCGTGAATTTGCCCTTGTCGGATCGCTGGTTATCTGACGATATACGGTCACCAGCGGAATATGCGCAACCGCAATAACCGGCGTACCCTGCGCCAGCGCCGCAAGATCGGTTTTCAGCCATGCCAACTGTTCGTCGCCAATCTCGCCGATATAACTGTGCGAACCCTTTTCATTGCGTTCGATCCCAACTGAGTCGAGCAGAAGAAAATGGGTGCCTTTATGGTCGAAACTGCGGTACGTTGCCCCGCCGCCGAGCCGCCGCTTAAAAAGCTCCTTTCCCCAGTCGGGATGGTTTTCCGGCACCTTGTCCGGGACGGTTATACCAAAGACCTCGTGATTTCCCAGGACATTGTAAAGCGGCATCTCGAACCGGGCGATACATTCATCGTACATATCGTACTGAAGCGTTGTACGCGCCTCGTCCGCACCAAGCGCATCCATAATCAGATCGCCGCCGCCAATGACAAAATCCGGTTTAAGGGAATTCATTTTCTCGATCGCCATGAGAAAACCCTCTTTTGCTCCCTTTTCCGGCTGGACATGAACATCGGAAAAATGAATAAATGTGAACAGCTCTTTTTTGCCCTCGACATCGGGCGGTGAGGCGCATGAATACGCAATCAGACCGGACGCCCCGGCAATCGTCCCCGAAAGGAAATTTCGTCGTCTCATGGTTTTCTCCATTCGTGAAAAATATCGCAATATTGAGATGTTACTCGTTTTTACAATATATCACCAAAAGTTTTGCCGCACAGTTAATTTTTCATTAGAAATTACTATCATAACTGTCGAGTTAAAATTTTTTGAGAAAAGAACACCAATGTTAATTTTTATCAAAAATTTATTCTTTCAGTGCTTCCGGCGTGATACTTTCCACATCATAGGTGCTGAGATGAGCGTCCACATAAGCGTCAAGCAACCCAAACACTTTCGAAACCATCCAATACAGCACAAACGAGTTCCTGTCAGTGCGAAGATTTTCTTTTTCGAACTCAGCATGACCGCCGTCATTGAGCCTTTGATTCATGTAAAGATATCCGCCGATACACACAATCTCGGCGGTAATGAACAGAGCCGCTTTTTTCGTTTTCCCGTTGTCGAGCTGTCCCCACCCCGGAAACATCAGCGAGTGATACATAGCAGTAGAGGGGTTAATCGTCCGGGACGGTGAACCATCCGAACAGCTGTCATCCGGTTCCGTTCCGTTCCCGCTTCGCTGTGCAAGTAATCCCGGAAAACCGGAATCCCGCCGCCCGGTCGGGGCGGCTGTACCGGTAGATGTTTTCACCGGCGAAAAACATCCGGTTCTTAGCGGCGGCATGCCATCCGCAGCAGCAGACAGTCCGGAGAGATATGCACAGAGAAAAAAACTTAACACAAACACGAATGCTGTATGCGGGTATTTCAGCTTAGACCTCCATGTCGATAACCATTTTCGCCGCACCGAGGATAGCGGCTTCATCAGGTATCTGCGCATCAACGATACTGACTTCGGACTTATACGAACTAAAAGCACGGTCGCTCAATGCCCGGCGCGCCGGCTCGAGAATCAGGCCGCCCGCCTTCGCGAGTCCGCCGCCAACAGCGACTCTCTGGAAATTGAGAATGTTGAGCACGTTGACAATGCCGAGCCCTAACAGATACCCGCACGTATCAAACATACCAATGGCGAATTCATCGCCCGCAGCGGCGGCGTCGTAGATGATTTTCGAGGTCAATTCGTTTCCTCTGCCGCGGTATTCGGTCAGGGGCGAATGCACATGTTCGTTGATCAGCGCCTCGTTGGTCATTCGCACAAGACCGGTCGCAGAGGAATACAACTCGAGACAGCCTTTCTGGCCGCACCAACATTGATATCCGTCACGGTCGATTGACATATGACCGACTTCGGCCGCGTTGTCGTTGAAACCGGTGAGCAGACGTCCACCGCAGATCGCGCCTCCGCCGATACCGGTTCCGAGTGTCATTGCAAAAAAATTGTCGAATCCCTGCCCCGATCCTTTCCACCATTCCCCGAGCGCATAGACATTCGCATCGTTTTGAAGGTAAACGTCGACTCCGATGCGTTCTTTTACCTTGGCGGTAAGGGGGTAATTGATCCAGTGCGGAAGATTTCCCGCCTGAAAGATTTTACCGTCTTTTGCGCTGAGAGGTCCGGGAGAACCGATACCGACACCGCGGATATCCGAGAATGACACACCGCCGTTCTCAACAACCGCTGTAATCGAATCAACAATCTGATTCAACGGAGCTTCAGTCGACACTTTCGGCAAAGATTTGCGTTTGTCGACGGCCGCAATGGCGCCGTTCTCGTCCACAAGCCCCGACCGTACATTTGTCCCGCCGAAATCGACTCCAATGTAAAGATTTTTCATAAATCTTTCCTCTAAAATACTATATGTTCGGTTTCAATCCGTGTTCAATGTTTACGGCGGGAAATGTCAGAAATTGATTTGTTCTTCGCTCATAGTACGTTCGTGACGAGTCATTTTGAATACTCGCTTCATGAGTTCCACATCCCGTTCGGTTTGCTCAACATTCCTGCGTGCGAACATCCGCTGCTGCGTTTTCAGAATCTGATTGATGCTGATCTCAGTCACCTGCCCGAAACTGCGCGCAAAATTCGAAAAGCTGGGAACGTTCGTAGTAACAGTACCGTAGATCATACTTGCCACACCAATAATTTTGCCGGTAAAAAGCGAAGTATTCACCGCCGTTTTGGCAAAATCGCCGACGATAGAGCCGAGAAACTGCATATCGGTTTCAACCCGTTTTCCATTATAATCGACCCGGATAATCCCGTACGTGTTCTTGAGATCGCTCGAGGAGGTCCCGGCGCCAATATTTACCCACTGACCAACCCACGAATGCCCAAGGAAGCCGTGATGCTGTTTGTTCGAATTACATGAAATGGCACAGCCCTCGACCTCGCCGCCGATCTTGCATCCGCGGCCGATAGAGGTGCTGTCCTTGATGGCGGCATATTCGATAATGGTGGAATTTTCGCCGATGTGAATGGGGCCTCTGAGGTAAGTGAAATGCTTCACTTTTACACCGCTGTCGAGCACAACCTGACCCGCTGAGGTATCAACGACCGTGGTCGGCGACAACCCCACATTGTCGCCGGTATAAAAGCCGGGCTCGCGCTCGGTGTAGGAGCCGGTTTCGATGGTCTTTTCAAGATTCGAGCCGAAAAGACGGAGATGGGCGGAGACAATCTCATGAGGCCAGTCGATGGTCCTAAACATCTTCCGCTCGATTTGCAAGTCCAGTTCTAAAAGCTGCGGACCGATATCCTCCGTAGTAAACGTTTTGGGCAGCTCTATATCCGGCGTGACATACGCCGCGGCGACACGGTTCCCGCTGGTGGTAATAAATGATTCGCCCGTGTCCATAATATCCTGAATCGTTTCGAGACAGCCTACATCAGGCTCGATCGATGCATTCAGAAATAGGAGCGGTTCACCGTCCTGCGTCACCGTATCGTTACGTTCATCCCCGATAAGAAAATGCTCTCTCACAATTTTCAGTATCGGAATATCGAGCCGCATCAGAATAGATTCAAGCGACCACGATCCGGTTTGAAGCCTGAAGAGCGGACTGAACAATCCTACGGGATAGAGTTTATTGCATTGTTCGTCCTCGAATAAAACGATTTTCATGTATTAACCTCCTCACTTGATTTCATTACAATACGCATCCTATAATGTATCGCTTCAAAACCCCTCCGTAAAGGAAATTATTTACCTGAGTGCCGCATTTGGCATATTTTTTTGGATATCGCCCTTATATCCATCGTTCTCGTTACGTAAACCCCATTATGTGCTTCTGTCAATGGGACGATCGAACATGACATCTAAGCGTTCAATCCGAAAAAAATGAGCGCGTTTTTCCCGAACGGAAGCACATTAACATGTTATTAACATTTTTATATACAAGACAATACGTTGGGACTGCGCGACACATACCCCCGGCTCTTTGTTCAATATATAGACATAACACTATATTTCCTTATTGCAGAGATAAAATAATTCATATCTGCATATATATCATAAATTTATAAAAACATCCTCCTGCACGAAACAAAAAAAATTTAACGATATGCAAATTTAAACTTGACATACACAATATATGCTATATCTTGTACAGCACGCCCAAAAAAAGCACAATATATTGTCAACACATTATTAAGATGTTTTCAATATCTTTTTCACATTGTTTCAACATATCTTTCGGAATATAAAACATATAATTAAAATATTAATCATTAAAAGGGATGCGGGGAAGTTGCATGGAGTTAAATCAGTTCCTTCCGTTCAATGAAGTGCGCAAACGTGACGGCAGGCGTGTGCCGTTCGATGCGTCGAAAATCAAAAAAGCCATAGAAAAAGCAGGCATTGCCGCCGAGGAATTCGATTCGTTCGAGGCTGAAATACTGACCGCGCAGGTCCTGAAAGTCCTCACACACCGTCAACGTGCGGGCGTTCCCGAGATCGAGAACATTCAGGATATTGTCGAACAGGTTCTTATCAGTTCGAATTATACCAAGACGGCACGCGCATACATTATTTACCGCGAACAGCATAATAAACTGCGGTCAGACAAAAAAACGTTCGTCGATGTAACCTCCTCCGTCAACGAATATCTCGATCGTCTCGACTGGCGCATCAACGCGAATGCGAATCAGGGATATTCACTTGGCGGACTGATTTTAAATGTCTCCGGAAAGATGATTGCCAACTACTGGCTCAACCATGTGTTCAGCCCCGAAATCGGTCAGGCGCACCGAAATGCCGATATTCATATTCACGATCTCGATATGCTTTCGGGATACTGCGCTGGCTGGTCGCTCAAAACACTGCTCGAGGAAGGATTCAACGGCGTTCCGGGAAAGGTCGAGGCATCGGCGCCCAAACACCTCTCGAGCGCGGTCGGTCAGATGGTGAATTTCCTCGGCACGCTCCAGAATGAATGGGCGGGTGCGCAGGCGTTCAGTTCGTTCGACACATATCTCGCCCCGTTTGTCCGGGTCGATAATATGAGTTACGATGAGGTTCATCAGCATATACAGGAATTTGTCTACAATCTCAATGTTCCCTCCCGATGGGGTACGCAGACACCGTTCACTAATGTCACGCTTGACTGGGTTTGCCCGGAGGATTTGCGCTGGCAGAAACCCCTAATCGGCGGTGTCGAGCAGGATTTCACCTACGGCGATCTTCAGGAAGAGATGGACATGATCAATCGTGCGTTTATCGATGTCATGTCGAGAGGCGACGCCAAGGGGCGTGTATTCACGTTTCCGATCCCAACATACAACATCACTGAGGATTTCCCCTGGGAGCATCCGAATACGATTCCGTTGTTTGAAATGACTGCAAAATACGGTATTCCCTATTTTCAGAACTTTCTTAATTCAGACCTCTCGCCAAATATGGTCAGGTCCATGTGCTGCCGTCTGCAGCTCGACCTCCGGGAACTGCTCAAGCGGGGTAACGGATTGTTCGGCTCCGCCGAGATGACCGGTTCGATCGGCGTGATCACACTTAACTGCGCACGTATCGGATATGTCTACAAGGGCGATAAGGACGGTATGTTCGCGCAGATCGACAAACTGCTCAATTACGCAAAAGAGGCGCTGACTATCAAACGCAAAGTTATTCAGCGGTTGATTGACGGCGGGTTGTTCCCGTATACCAAACGGTATCTCAAATCGCTCAAGAATCATTTTTCTACCATCGGTGTCAACGGCATCAACGAGGCTGTGCGGAATTATTTTGACGATGCGTTCGACATTACCGACGAATGCGGCCATGCGTTTGCATGCGAGATGCTCGATTACATCCGCGGAAAAATGACGTCGTTCCAGGAGGAGACAGGCTCGTTGTTCAATCTCGAGGCAACACCGGCGGAGGGAACGACCTACCGGTTCGCGAAAGAAGACAAAAAACGCTTTCCGGATATTCTCCAGGCCGGGACAGAGGATGCGCCGTATTATACAAATTCGAGTCAGGTACCGTCATATTTCGTGGATGATCCGTTCGAGGCTCTTTCCCATCAGGAGGATCTGCAGCGTAAATATACCGGTGGTACAGTATTCCATCTGTATATGGGCGAGCGGATTTCGAGCGCCGAGGCATGCAAGAAGCTTGTTAAGAAAACGCTTGAGAAATTCAGAATTCCATATATCACCGTAACGCCAGTGTTCTCGATATGCCCGAAACACGGCTATATCACCGGAAATATCAAATACTGTCCGATGTGCGACGAAGAATTAATCGCAAAAAAATATGCAGAAGTGGAATTGAACGAACATTAAAAAGATAATAACGAGGAGGCGGCTATGGTTCAAACATGTATCGGAACACACACAATAACGCTGAAAGACGAAGAACGTCAGAAATGTGAAATATGGACACGGGTCATGGGATATTACCGTCCTGTCAGCGAATTCAACATCGGCAAAAAGAGTGAACACAGAGAACGCGTGTTTTTCACCGAAAGCAAAGCAAGGAAAGCAGTCTGACACATGCCTGTATTAGAAAAAATCAAATCCGGCATTTCGATTGCCGGCATTCAGAAAATGACAACGATCGATTTTCCGGAGCATATTTCTGCAGTTTTGTTTACCGCCGGATGCCCCTGGAATTGCAGATACTGCCATAATCCGGGTCTTCGGACGATGGACAAAGTGTCCGAGGTCGATTTTTCAACGCTCGAGGATTTCCTCGAAAGACGTAAGGATTATTTGGACGGCATCGTTGTTTCCGGCGGTGAGCCGACGAGTCATGAGTCGCTGCCCGAACTGCTGTCGTTTATACGCGAATTCGGATACGATACCGCGATTCATACGAACGGATTTTATCCAAACATGCTCAAACGAATCATTGTTGAGAGGCTGGTCGATTATATTGCAATGGACATAAAAGGCCCGCCGCGTGCATACGACCGCATCACCCGAACAAACAATACCTGTTTCCCCGTATCGAAAAGCATTCATGCGGTGGTCTCGTCAGGAATTAAATACGAATTCCGGACAACCTATCATCACATTATTCTTTCGGAACAGGAACTACTCGATACAATGCGGGCGATTTCATATACCGGATGCAGTACATATTTTATTCAGAAATTCCAGCCGGAGGGTGTCGCGGATCGTGAGCTTCTTGCCGACAGTGAACTATGCGGGATACCCGAATCCGCTGTCATGCTCGGACGGAGTCTGTTCGACACGTTCGATATACGATAATAGTTTTTTTGCTTCTCCTAAGTAATTGTTATCTTCATCGTAACTTCGGATAAAAGCTGAAAAGGGGGGGATTATCCCCCCCCCTTTTTTATGCCTCTCGATTGTGTTCGCGAGACGGAATGTTATAGTTCTTTAATATTGATGCTCCCGCCGCTTGTCCGAAGATAGAGTTCCGGACCGCCGTCGTTTATCCTGCCGTTCAGCCTGTTTTTCTTGAGTTCACCTGTAACAGATACCGGAATCTCAATATTAACGCTGCCGCCGGAGGTTTGAGCATCGACATCGCAGTTGATATTTTCATTGAGATAGACATTCACACTGCCGCCGGAGGTTGTCAGTTTACAGTCGTTTCCCGGTTGACATGAAATACGGGCGGATACCGATCCGCCCGAAGTATGAGCGTCAATAAAGCCGTACACTTCTTCAACAACGATTTTGCCCCCGGATGTTCGGGCGGTAACACTGCCGCCGGCCCGTTCGATAGCTATCGATCCGCCGGAGGTTTTTGCGTAAACCGAACCGTCCACACGGCCGATATTGATTTTACCGCCGGAGGTCTGAACGTCCACATCGCCGGCGCTGTCGTTGAGCGTTATGTTACCGCCGGAGGTTCTGCCGGTAACAGGCCCGACAACATTTTCAAATTTCAGACTGCCGCCGGAGGTCTTACAGTCGATCGTGCCTTCAATATCCTCAACATAAATATGCCCGCCCGCCGTTTTCAAATCCACATTGTACCGCTCGGGAACAGATACACTGTAATTGACATTGAGTTCATTCGAGTAGTTGAATAAGCGTGAAAACAATCCCCGAGCGCTTTCGTAGTCGCCGAAAATCTCGATATCGTCACCGTGCTGCAACATTTCCAGCTCGAAATCCTCCCGAATCTCATCCGCTTCCTCGCGGTCGTTCGTTCTCATTTCAAATGTGACTCTGATACTTACCGTCGAGCCGCTTGTGGTCGCGATATCTATCGAACCGCGGTCGGTATCGATAAAAAGGGTTCCGCCTCGCGCTACATTGAACGATTTTTCTACCACATCGGCTTTTTTGTGTATTATGCTTACATAGATCAATC
>CAZCDQ010000083.1:14467-15728 GCA_964497605.1 uncultured bacterium | reverse complement strand
ACCGGCGAAGCCGGAGAGGGGTCTAAGACAGAGCTTTACCCCGGACTGAAGTCCGAGGTATTCTTTCGATTAAAGAAGCCGGGTTACCTGCAAGGCGCCCGATTCTTTATTTCACAGTTTGCATAATATTCATCAAGGGAAAAAACTGAAAAAGATACTTTCATATTCATTGTTTTCGATATTCCTGACAGCAACTGCATCCGGGCAGGAAGCTGTCCCACAACTCAAGGTCGAGAAGGAATATCAAATCCTGGGCAGGGATACCCGCGTATTTACCATTACCGGGGACCGAATCTCTACTGTCACCTATGTTCCCATGCCGCTGAGCCTTCCTCAGGAGGAGCGGATGGCAGTTTCCTCCGAGGGGCTAATAGACGAAGATGAGCACATCAGAAGGACCGAGACATTCGAGACCTCACGCGGACTGAATGCCTGGGGGCATTTTTCCTACGGGGCGCATTCCACCAACACGTTATTCGGGAAAGCCGATTACGATGCCGGGGCATTTGCCGGATCTATTTCTCTGCGAAGCCGAACCTCGGAGGCAAACACACCTGTGAACACCGCGGCGGTTTCACAGGGAGCCGAGATCGCAGGATTTCTCGACAACGCAAGCGGCGATTATTCGCTGACGTTCGAATTATCCCGTGACGAGGACGATTCGACTGCAACGCCGTTCAGACCGGGAAACCGCGCGGTAACACGTACCCGGTCGACGTTCACAGTCAAACCGTCAATACTGGAATCGTGGAATCCGGTTGTCAGCGCCGCAGTATCAAGTGGAAGCTATGCGGATTTCAATGATCCCACCGGCACTAAAATACTGATTGACGAAAATGAACTGGTTTTCAACAGCGGCGTTGAATTGACGGGAACCGTATTCAATATCGTCGCAAACGGATCATCCGATATTGAATATTTCAAGCTCGGCGGGAACAGCGGCACATTGTTCACGACCGAAGGATCGGCAAATTGGCTGCTATGGAATACGTTCGGTATCAGCGCCGGAGCGGAAATTGCGATGTATGAAATGCCGAATGAATCTACAAGAACGAAAGTATTTCCGAATGCGAAAATCGACTGGGCATTGCTCCCGGCAGTATTTCTCAGGGCTTCTTACGATTCGGGGATGGAATCTCATTCGTTCGGTGAGTTGTTCGACATGAACGGACTTGTCACCATGGCGACACCGTTTCTTCTCGAAGAAAGGTCGAGCGATATTTCTGGAGAATTCGGATTTAAAAGGCGCGACGGGCTGTGT
>CAZCDQ010000083.1:0-14457 GCA_964497605.1 uncultured bacterium | reverse complement strand
GTGTGCCTCGGTTGGCGGATTTGCGGTAACATCGGTCGATGCTCCGGTATTCAGCCGTGCCGGCGATTATTTCGATATTGTGAAGAACGTGGAATTGGATTTGACTGGATTTACTGTAAAAACCGGATATATCCGCAAGGAATCCTGGGGAGTGAATGGCGAGATGAATTTCAATGACGCGGATTGCAACAATACCGGAAGAGCGCCGTTTATCCCCGATACCGATGCGCGAATCGACGGATTCTACATCCCGCACGAATTGTGGAACATACGCGCCGCGATGAGGTATGCGGGGAAACATTATGTCGATCAGGCTACAACTGACAGTGCAAGCTCGTTTATGATGATTGATGTCGGCGTGGACCGGAGTCTTCTGAAAGATTATATTTCGATGTATGTCGATCTGCGGAATATTACCGATTCGGACGGCGTCTGGTGGACCGGGCGCTATACGGTCCCCGGAATAGGTCTATATATAGGATTAAAAGCTCAATACTGATAACACCGAACGTGTGCGGAGGAATTCATGGAAACAATATCATTTTTCAGCATTGTATCAAGCGGCGGCATTCTCATGTTTCCGATCGTTATCTGCTCGATCATCGTTCTTGCAGTCTCGATCGAACGGTACCTTGCCTATAATAAGCTCAAGGTGAATATCTCGCAGCTAATCATGAGTATCCGTCACCCGTTGAATGCGGGAAACGTGCTCGATGCGATTAACGAATGCACTGTTGCTAAGGGCCCGGTTGCCGCGGTAATAAAAGCGGGACTTCAGAAATTTAAATTCGGGAGAGAAAGTGTCAAAGAGGCCATGGAGACCGCGGGCAATGCCGAGGTATATCACCTTGAAAAAAATCTGAGCGTGCTCGCCACGCTTGCGGGCATCACACCGCTGATCGGATTTCTCGGCACAGTGACCGGTATGATAAAAGCATTTATGAAAATCCAGCAGCTTTCCGGCAATGTGAATGCCGATGTGCTCGCCGGCGGCATCTGGGAGGCGATGGTCACCACCGCTGCCGGCCTGACGGTTGGTATTCCCGCCATGATTCTCTATAATTATTTTGTGAACAGGGTTCGCGAATTCACATTCCATATGGAATCGGCTGCGGACGAAGTGCTCGATATGATAACCCATATGGAGGATAAAGGCACCCCCGTTGGGCCGGGCCAAATTCCCGAACCTTCTCCGAAACATGCTTCGCCGCCCCATGCGGCGCCGGCATCCTCAGCGACGCCGACGATGACGCCGAATACGCCGCCGGCTCCGAAGTCCGAACATTATCGTCCCGCACCGCCGGCCTCACCGCCGCGGCAGGAACCGAATTTACCGCCCGAACGGCCGAACAAAATCGAGCTTGCCGGAGAAAATTTCGATCCGGAGGATAAAAACTTCGACGGGGGAACGCACTCATGAAAATCAAAGTGCACAGAGAACCGATGACATCGTTTAACGCGATCTCGCTCACGGATATTATTTTTCTCTTACTCGTTTTCTTTCTGCTCAGTTCAACATTTGTCCTTCAGCCGGGGATAAAAGTACAGCTTCCGCTGACTACAAATTCTGATATCTCGAGCGAAAAAAGCATTGTAATCAGTCTGACCAAGGAAGGCACGGTGTATCTGAACGATGAACTGGTCAATCAGGTCGAGCTTGGCGCCCGGCTCCGTCAGATGGTTATGAATGTCGGCAATCCGATCATAGCGCTTCGGTCGGATAAGGCGAGCACTATCGAAAATCTCATTGAAGTGATGGATATTGCGAAATCAGCCGGCGGCGACCGATTTATGATTATCACCGCACCGAAAGAATAGCGCCGGTTTGTTTGCAACCTATTTTAAAGCGAGTAAAACAGTGGATTCCAAAACGGTAAATCTCAGCAGAAGAGCATATATCTATTCTCTGCTCCTGCACGGCGCACTGCTTCTATTGATGCTGAATATGGATGTTATTGTGGATGTCGAACCGCCGAAATTCTACGAGTTCAACCTCGGCACAGTCTCCCGTCAGCGGATCGAGCAGATCATCGACGAAGCCGCCGCGAACAGATTAAAACAACAGCAGGCGCTGACACCGGAAGAACGGGTCGAGGTTCCCGAGCGCAGAATGATCGAAATCGAGGAGCCGACCATATCGGTACCACAGGAACAGCGTATGCGGGAGCAGGATATTGTGACAAACGCCCAACGGTTGTCTGTCGATGTACCGGCGCCCAATGTCAGAATGCCCGCGCTTGACAAAAGCGAAATCACCATGGACCGCAAGATGAGTTTCCAGGGCTCTCAGATCACCGTGGGCGAACAGCCCGGCGCTGGAATCGAAACAGGGATCATCGGCGCCGAGGAAGCCATCAATTTTATCATCGAGGGTGAGATTGAGGGACGAGCGCTTCTCTCGAATCCGCTGCCGGAATATCCCGAAGGGCTCAACGAGAATGCGACCATAACGATATCCTGTACGGTACTTCCGGACGGCTCGGTTTCCTCGGCCGGTATGCTGCCGGTGAGAAAGGAGAATGCGGTACTCGAGGAACTTGCCATGAACTCACTCAAGCTGTGGCGGTTTGCGCCGCTTCCCGACGGCGCCACTCAGACACAAAAGGGATTCATTACGTTTGTATTTAAAGTGCAGTAAGTATCCGTTTCGGACATAATTATTTTAAGATACGTTAGAAAGGCCATACATGAAACCAACAGCAACATTCCGGACAATATTGCTTCTGATGACAATGATCGTTATCATATTTTCATGTTCCGACAATGACGATCCGATGGAAAGTACCCTTAAAAACATCGGCGAACCCGACGATAAAATCGTTGAGAATTTCGGAACGTTTAAAACAGAACTCTGGATTTATGCGCGCTGCGATTATAATTTTGTATACCGGTTCGAGAAATCGAATTCGAGCTGCGGCGGCAGCAGCGAATGGCTTTTGTCGCCGTACCGGTCTTACGCGGATTATCATTACGGATACTCACTCTATAATCCCCCGCCGACGATCATTCATACGCCTGCAATTTCGTCAGAATCCTCAGAACCGGTCGTGATAAAAGCGCAGGTCAAACTTCATGAACCTGTCGGCAATTTCCCGCCCGACGAAGGTATTATTGAGGTTAATCTCGCATACCGCGCGCACGGCGACAGTCTATTCGAGAAAGTGCTTATGTCGGTCGACGACAGTTTGTTTGTAGAATCCGTTCCGTCAACAATTGTATCGGCTCCCGGTTTCGACTATTATATTGAGGCGACAAGCGACCGGTCGCCCTGGCATAAATATTCCCAAATCCCCGAGGACGGGTATTACACGGTTGCGGTTTCCGATTCGGTTTCGGGGGCTATATACGCAGATGAACCCGACATCTGGAAACCCAAAAACCTCGGGAAAATCGCTGTCGATCCGGAAAAGCAATCCGGGCAGTACTCCCCTATCAGTCCATGAGCGGATTCAAACTAAAGAGCGATTTCAGTCCGCGCGGCGACCAGACTGCCGCTATCGATGCGCTTTATGAGAACCTTATCGACGGCAGAAAGCATCAGACGTTGCTCGGCGTGACCGGCTCCGGCAAGACGTTCACTGCTGCGAATGTCATCGAACGGTATAACCGCCCGACGCTGGTTCTTTCACACAACAAAACGCTTGTGGCGCAGCTTTACGGCGAATTTAAGGCTCTTTTCCCCGATAACGCAGTCGAATTTTTTATCTCATATTACGACTACTACCAGCCTGAGGCATATCTTCCGGTAACCGACACATATATCGAAAAAGACTCGGACATCAACGAGGAAATTGACCGGCTCCGGCTCAAAGCGACCAGTTCGCTGCTCGAGCGGCGGGATGTCATAATTGTCGCGAGCGTTTCGTGCATCTACGGTCTCGGTTCGCCCAAAGATTATGAAAATATGCATGTCATTCTCACTATCGGCGACCGTATCGACCGCGACGACGTTATCAGAAAGCTGGTTGATATTCATTATACCCGGAACGATTTTGCTCTCGAGCGTTCGAATTTCAGTGTCAAAGGCGATACCATCGACATCATGCCCGCCTACGACGATCGAGTCATCAGAATTGAGTTTTTCGGCGATACAGTCGAACGTATCTCCGAGATAAATAAAGTGAGCGGAAAAGTTGTTGATATACGCAGCCGTGCGGCCATCTATCCGGCCAAACATTTTGTCACCACGCAAAGCCGTATCGAGACTGCCATCGAAAATATCATGATCGAGCTTGAAAACCGGATTCATGAGCTTGAAAAAGAGAACAAGCTTGTCGAGGCGCAGCGGCTCGGTCAGCGCACCAGATACGATATCGAGATGCTCCGCGAGATCGGATACTGCTCCGGCATCGAAAATTATTCCCGTCACCTCACCGGCAGAAACGCGGGCGAACGCCCCTGGGTTTTGCTCGATTATTTCCCCGACGACTACCTTATGATCATCGACGAATCCCATGCGACGCTTCCGCAGGTCCGCGGAATGTATAACGGCGACCGGTCGCGCAAGACGACGCTGGTCGATTACGGTTTCAGGCTGCCCTCGGCGCTTGACAACCGCCCTCTCTCGTTCGACGAGTTCATGAACACCATCAATCAGGTCATCTATGTATCGGCGACGCCTGGCGATTTCGAGCTTGAGAAATCCGAGGGCGTGGTTGTCGAACAGATCATCCGCCCCACCGGACTCATCGACCCGAAAATTGTGGTGAAACCGGCGAAAAATCAGGTCGACGACCTCCTTGAAGAGATTAGGAAACGGGTGGAACTGAGCGAACGGACGCTTGTCACAACGCTCACGAAAAAAATGAGCGAGGATTTAAGCCTGTATCTCGAAGAGGCAGGAATCAAGGTGCGATACCTTCATTCCGAGATCGATTCTCTGGAACGGGTGGAGATTCTCCGGTCGCTGAGGCTGAAAGAGTTCGATGTGCTTGTGGGAGTGAATCTTCTCCGCGAGGGGCTTGACCTCCCGGAGGTGTCGCTGGTGGCAATTCTCGATTCCGACAAGGAGGGCTTTTTGCGAAATGCGCGGTCGCTCATCCAGACCTCCGGCCGCGCCGCCCGAAATGTAAACGGTATGGTCATCCTGTATGCCGAGAAAATGACCGGTGCGATCCTTCAAACCATCGAGGAAACGAACCGTCGGCGCAGCATCCAGAAAGAGTACAACCTCAAGCACGGTATCACGCCGGAATCAGTGATAAAGAGCATCGACGAAATTCTCAATTCGACCGTTGTCGCCGACCGCGAGGGTAAAGTGCAGAAAATCAACCGGGACGAGATCAACATCCTCGATCTTATGGATTCGCAGGAAGCGCTCGCCAATCTGAAGAAACAGATGAAAGCGGCCGCGGACAAGCTCGAATTCGAGGAGGCGGCGAAACTGAGGGATGAGATACTGAAGATTGAATCGGGGCTCGGGAAAAAACCGAAATCGAAAGGATGATTTTATAATAAACAGGATTTACATGATTGACAGGATTTTTTTACTGACAAAAATCGCAATCACACGCGGCTCTGCCGCTTCAATTCTCTCCTTCTGAAAAGATAAATTATGGGACCTATACCTTGCAGAAGCAGGCATGTGAAGAACCATCCCCAGGGTCCCATCGCAAAAATGCCGCCTGTACGATCTTTTTTCACGCCGATTCTGTGCGCATCGTACAATACCCAAAATGTGCCAGCTACCCAGGCTATCCAGAAAATAACATTCACGATCTCTCTCATTTCATTCCCCCGATAAATTGAATCGATTATCTCATAATCCCAATATACTTAACAATAGTGACATGTCAATAATAAATACACGTTTCCGGATCGAAATGTATTATATTCAGTAAAATAAATTTTACCGGTTATCACGTTACGTCAGCAAAGAATAGTATTCCCCCCTAACCCCCTCTCCCGCCAGCGGGCGAGGGGGAGCTGCAATACCAACAATCGGCCCCTCTCCTTGAAAGGAGAGGGGCCGAAAGGGTGAGGTCGTTTTATAAAAAATTTGGATAACCAGATAAATTTTAACCAACGATAACTGCATGAAAAAAATCACCAGCCTCATATTTCTTTCGCTGGGCCATGCCGCAAGCGATCTCTATCCGGGTATGCTCTCGCCGCTTCTGCCGATTTTCATCGATATGTACGGCTGGTCGCTGACAAAGGCGGGGATATTAGTGACCGTGCTGCAGCTTTCCTGCAATCTTTCGCAGCCGCTGTTTGGCATCATAAACGATCACAAACCAATGCGGTTCTCTCTCTGGTCGGGGATTGTCATCGCCGGACTGCCGTTTTGTTTCGTGTTTATGATCGACAGTTTCACGGTCATGATGCTTGCGATGATTGTCTCAGGTCTGGGAATCGGTCTCTTTCATCCCGTTGCGGCGGTCGCAGCCGGACGAATCGCCCACGAGAACCGCAAAAGCCTCTCGATGGCCCTGTTCTCCTCCGGCGGGCATCTCAGTATGATGATCGCACCGCTTGTTGTCGTTCTTTTTGTTAAAATTATTGGCCGAAACGCCATGCCGCTTGTCATACTGCCTGCCGTTCTCATGGCGCTGCTCTTCTCGTTCGATAAAAATATCACAGTTAGCGAGGGGCACGGTTATTCGCGTGGTGAATGGCTGCTCGCGCTTTTCTCGAGCGGGAAAGAGTTGTTTATAATCTGGATCGTGTCCGCATTCCGGGCGATGGCGCTCATGCTTGTGGGTTCGTTTCTGCCGATTCTTTTTATCGCCAGGGGCTCCTCATACGAACAAAGCGCAATTAATCTGTCGGTCTCGCTGGGCGCAAGCACGGTCGGTATGTTTCTCGGCGGCCATCTTTCAGATAGGTACGGCCATAAGAAGATTATCATCCTCATGCTGTCCGCGGCGGCGCCTCTGCTCTACGGCTTTCTCGCAACGACCGGGATTGTATCGATTTTGTTCCTTATGACCGGTATGGGGGTGCTGAGCGCGACAATTCCGATCAGCATCATTTACGCGCAGCGCATCAATCCCTGTCTCGCCGGTATGGCCTCCTCGTTAGTTCTGGGTCTTTCGTTCGCTATGGGAGCTGTCGCTGCGACGCCATTCGGAATCCTCGCCGACAAAGCCGGTATCGAATATGCCATGAGAGTGCCGGTTGCGCTTCCGGCATTTGCGGCATGCGCGGCGCTATTCCTTAAAAAAGATTAGCATTAGTCTTTTGCATTAATATAATAATTATATTGTGATTACGTTTGTATTATTTGTTTTTATCGGTTATATTTTGAAATAATTTTAATGAACTACCCCCGTGCCAGGACTCCGAGGAATTTTTTTGATTAATGGATTTAACGGTGTTATCGGTATGAATCGGGAATTCAGGCTATGACTCAATTTGTTACTCCCATTTTTGTGCTTTCGTCAATCAGCGTGTTTTTAGGTATTTTACTCGTACTGGCCGACAAGTTCTTCGGAGATTACGGCGAGTGCAAGCTGATTATCAACGACGACCGAGAGTTCACGGTAAACGGCGGCAGCCCGATTCTTTCATATTTATCTACAAATAAGATTTTCATTCCATCTGCGTGCGGCGGTAAGGCAACATGTGGATTATGTAAGGGACAGGTAATTACCGATGTGGGGCCGTTGCTGCCCACTGAAAAGCCGTTTATGGAAAAAGATGAACTCGCGAACAATACACGGCTGCTCTGTCAGGTTAAAGTCAAAAAAGATACCAGAATTCAAATTCTCGAAGAATATTTCAATGTTAAAGAATTCAAAGCAACGGTTGAATCTATCGAACCGTTGACCTACGACACCAGAATGTTCAGATTTAAACTGATTGAGCCCTCCGAAATCAAATTCAAACCCGGTCAGTACATACAATTCCGGATTCCGGGAACCAGCGAAGAGCGCGCGTATTCGATTGCGTCCAATCCCAACGAAAAAAATATTGTCGAACTCATCGTCCGGCTTGTTCCCGGCGGTATCTGCACAACGTATATGTTCAACAAACTCCAGGTTGGCGACGAGATATTCCTGACCGGCCCATACGGGGATTTCTATCTTCGCGAGGAGACGGACAGCCCGATGGTTTGTGTCGCGGGCGGTTCGGGAAGCGCGCCGATACGTTCGATTCTATTATATCTCAGAGATAAAAAATCGAAACGAAAAATCATTAGTTTTTACGGGGGACGGACACCGAAAGATATCTATTTTACCGAGGAATATAATAAAATGGGTGAAAAGTACTTTGATGACTTTACCCATATTCCCGCAATTTCGGAACCGGAGGATGGTGACGGCTGGGAAGGTGAAAAGGGACTTATCACCGAACCGATGGAAAAATATCTCGGCGATTTGACCGGTTATGAGGCATATATGTGCGGCCCGCCCGCCATGCTTCATTTCTGCACGCTGCTGCTGAAAAAGCATGGAATCGACGAAAATAAAATCTGGTACGACGAATTCTAATTGTTAATGAACCCCTCTGTCACTTTGTGACATCTCCCCTTTTAGGGGAGATTTTATACCGGCTTATCAATAAGTCCCCCCTAATAGGGGGGAAACCGGCATAGCCGGAGAGGGGTCTAAGACAGAGCTTTACCCCGGAGCAAACTCCGGGGAATTCTTTCGATTTAAATCAGAATGAATCCCAAACACGCGACCGCGATACAGTAAAATCCGAACCAGCCGAGTTTTCCGTGACGGACGATCCGCATGAGCAACACAAGCGACACCCATCCCGACAGAAACGACGCCGCAACACCGATGAGCGCTACATCCCACGACAGCATCGAATATCCCGCCTCAAACGCATCTTTCATTTCGAGAATTCCCGCGCCGAGAATGGCCGGTATCGAAAGTAAAAAAGAGAATTCCCCGGCATCCCTGCGTTTAACACCGAGAAATAATGCAGCTGAGATGGTCATTCCCGACCGTGAAATGCCAGGAATAATTGCCAACGCCTGTGCACAACCGATGAGAATGCCATTCACTGCACCGATCGAACGGTCGTGTTTACGATTGAAAAACGTTGCGAGCAATATTACGCCGGTAAATAAGAGCGAATATAAAACAAATCGCGGATTGAGAAACAAACCCCCGATAAAATCTTTCGCCGTAAACCCGAAAATCACTGCGGGGATTGTCCCGAGCAGAATCGCGATTACAGTCCGTATTTCCTGAGAATCTCTATAGATGCGCACCGGACGGCGTACAGTAATAAGTGAGAGCAGAAAACGGCCAAAGCTTTGAATAAGGGTTAATATGATGTTTCTGAATACTGCTATCACCGCCAGCAGTGTCCCAAGATGGACATAGATATCGAACGCAAGAACATTTTCCTCAATTCCAAATAAATATTGTCCGATGACCAGATGACCCGAGGACGACACCGGAAAAAATTCCGTTAGCCCCTGTAAAATGCCCAGAAATAATGCCTGAAAATATGTCAAATTTCCGCCCTTTTTCGTTACGGAACGAACAAAATCCGAAGATTTACAGCCGTTCTTTCATCATGATATACCCGATCATCCGGCCGGAGTTTACCCCGTCCCGGCGATATGAAAAATATAAATCTTCACCACAAATTGTACAATCTGAAAATATCTCGATGTTCGACCGCGTAACTCCGGTATCGGTCAACCTCGCACAAAGTTCTGCCCGCAAATCTGCATATTGTCTGCCACCGCGTTCGACTACAGACGACGGTTCCAGCCGTTCAGCCACATCGCAGCCGATCTCATAGCAGCACTGGCCTGCGGATGGTCCCATGACCGCCATGATATCGGCAGGATTCGAACCAAACCTATCGGTGAAAACCTCAACCGCCCGCCTGACAATACCGCCGACGATTGGCCGCCATCCGCAGTGCATTGCGCCGATCATTTGCTGAACGGGGTCATACAAAAGCAACGGTACGCAGTCCGCAACCAATACGGCAAGCAAAACGCGCTCCCGGTCTGAAATGAGCCCGTCGGATGCGGGATATCGTCCACCCCTGTCAACAACGGTAATATGGGTGCCGTGAACCTGTTCCATCAATGCAATATCAGAGCTATCGACCTGAAAAAACGATTGAAATCGAGAATAATTCTCCGCTGTATTGGCCGGATTGTCGGGAGTGTTGAATCCGAGATTCAGTGAATCGAACGGTTTCGGTGAAACTCCGCCATATCGCGTTGTGAATCCGCAGACGATATTCGTATCTGTTATAAGCGATGATCTCCGGGGTTGAATATCGTTCATGTATCTTCACTTATTTCAGGGGAACGCATATCAAGACGCTCTACTTTATGAACACCTTTGACATGCCGGATACTTTTCATAAGATTGTTGAGGTCGGCGAGATTTTTCACATCGACATCGAAATCGTCAGTCGCGATTCCGTCTTTCGTCTTAATCGATGCTCCCCGTATGTCGCAAGTCGATTTTGCAATTGCTGAGGTGATATCCGATAAAAGTCCCTGTCTGTCTTTTGCATCGACACGAATACTTGCGACAAAAAGCAGATCTTTCTGGGTCTCCCATTTGACCTGTATGATACGTTTTTCGTCCTGCGCCAGATTGCTCATATTTTCGCAATCGCTGCGGTGAATGATCAGTCCCCTGCCGCGCGTAATATATCCGATGATATCGTCACCGGGAAGCGGTTTGCAGCATTTTGCATAACTGACCATCAGGTTCTCGATACCCTGCATGGCAACGCCGATTTTCTTTTTCGGGACTTTTTCCGGCTTTTCCTTTTTGGCTTTTTCTGTCAGACCGAAATAGTTTTTCACACTATGAAATGAGATATCGCCTAAACCGAGTCCGGCGAGGAATTTGCTCCAGTTCGACTGGTGAAAGCGTCTGATGATTTTATTCTGATCTTCCTCGGTCAGCTTTCTATCGATTTTTTTTTCGATTTTTGCAATCATCCCGAGTCCAAGTTCTTTGCTTTCCTCGTACCGCTGACGTTTGATCCATCTTCTGATCATACTTCGTGCTTTTACGGTTTTGACTGAATTGAGCCATTCGGGATTGGGGGTTTTATTCGGATTTGTGAGTACATGAATCCATTGACCACTTTGGAGTTCAGAATCGAGGGGCGCAATTTTATCGTTAATTTTTGCACCGCTGCAGTGGAGACCGATCTCGGAGTGCAGCGCAAATGCGAAATCGACAGGCGTCGAATGGGCGGGAAGCTGAATCAGATCGCCATTTGGCGTGAACACGAAAATCTCATCCTGAAACAAATCCATTTTCAGTTCATGCATGAATTCGCTGGCTTCGGGAGTACCTTTCTGCCAGTCGACCATTCGTCTCAGCCATGTTATGAAGTTATCGATTTCATCGGGTTCGGCATTTCCCTCCTTGTAACGCCAGTGCGCGGCAATACCCGTCTCTGCGGTCCGGTGCATTTCATGGGTCCGAATCTGAAATTCCACAAGACGGCCGTTCGAACCGACAACAGTCGTATGAAGCGACTGGTACATGTTAAATTTCGGGGTGGCGATAAAATCTTTAATCCGTGCGATTATCGGCGTATGAATCGAATGGATAATTCCGAGAACATGGTAGCAGTCAGCAATCGTCCCCACGATGATTCGGACAGCAAATATATCGTAAATCTCGTCGATTCCTTTTTTCTCAAGCCGCATTTTTTTAAAAATGCTATATAAGTGTTTGAGTCTCCATTGAAAGGTGTAATCGATATTATCTTCTAATAACCGTTCTTTAATCGGCCCGAAAAATTCATCGAGATATTGATCGCGTTCCTTATGGGTTCTTTCTATCTCTTCGCGTAGTATCCCATAATCTTTTGGGTAGAGATGTTTAAACGCCAAGTCCTCAAGCTCGGTTTTTATCGTATAAATACCGAACCGGTGGGCGAGCGGGGCGAAAACGTCGAGCGTCTCGTGCGAAATCCGGCGGCGTTTATCGGCGGGCAGATGTTCGAGCGTCCGCATGTTGTGAAGCCGGTCGGCAAATTTGACAAGGATTGTTCTCGGGTCACGGGCGGTGTGCAGAATCATCTTTCTGAAATTTTCGGCCTGCTGTACCTGACGGCTTTTCAGTTGCAGTCCGGCGATTTTTGTCAGGCCGTCGATTATATTCGAAATTTCCTCACCGAATTCCTTATTAACATCATCGATCTTGATCTTTGTGTCCTCGACCACGTCGTGAAGCAGTCCACACGCAATCATGACCGAACCGAGACGGAGTTCTGACAGAATAAATGCTGTCTGAATCCCGTGATGGATAAACGGCTTGCCGGTCTTACGGTATTGTCCGGCATGAGCAACTGCGGCAAATCTAAGCGCCCGTGTGATTAGGTTTTTATCGACATTGGGATTGTACTGCTCGACTTTTTCGAGAAGAATACTGAACTCGTCCATAACCTCGACAAGTTCAACAGGCTCAATCGTGTATTGTGCCGACGATTTTTTCGTTTTACCCGTTTTAGTTGCCATATTCTAATATGCTCCCGTACGCATCGATCGTTTTCGATGCAAACGATTCAAGCGAATACTCGCGCTCTGCGAGCGCTCTCGAAGCTTTTCCGAACGATTCGATTCGATCTCTCGCATTCAATATCTGTTTCATCGCCGCCGCCATCGCCTCCGGATTTCCCGCAGGTGTTACAAACCCCGTCTCACCGTCGCGGACAACCTCCGGGATAACGTTCGTGTCTGAGCATACGACCGGTATCCCCATGGCCATAAATTCCATTGCGATACGGCATACCGTTTCGGACCGCACCGATGCGATCACGCCGGCATCGATCGTACCCGCAATATCGTGCGAATCTTTCTCTCGGCCGGTAAATACCGTTTTTTCGAGTACTCCCGCCTCATCGGCCATTTCGCGTATATCGTCCAATGTCAACTGCGCGTCCCAGCCTGCAACATGAAACCGGACATCTTTACATTCACGGGCGACTATGCCAGCCGCCGTGAAAAAATGATTGTGTCCTTTATCATGTGAAAACCGTCCCACAATACCAAATACAAATGCGTCATCCGGCAAACCATACTTTTCCCGAAGCGAATTCCGGTCGTACGCCGGGGAAAAATATGCCGTATCTACACCGCCGTTCACGACCGGTATCCTGTCCGCTGGAATGCCGAAACCGTTTGCATAGAATCCACGGATCGTTTCACATGTCGCAATAATCCCCGCAGTCTGCCTGTTTACCAAATATCGCGACAGAGGATGAATGCTGGGCGGAATCTGATTGCCGGAGGTCCGCACGAGTGGAATACCGGCGCCCCGAAGCGCCATCGCCCAGAGAAAATGATCGCTCCCGTTATGAACATTTACAAGCTTTATATCGTGCTGTCTGACAAACCTCCGGTATGCACCGATCAAGCGCATCTGATTTAACGCGCTATACTTCGACCGCGGTTCAGGGCAGAGTGTTTCAATACCATATGAGGCCGCCCGTTCGAGCGCCGGGGTACCGTACGCACCCGCAAATGTCACCCGATGTCCTAATGCAGCGAGCCCCTGCGATAATGTCACGGCATAGTATGCGCACGCATTATACCACCTGATCGACGCTGCCTGTATGTAATGCGCCATTCTTTTATTTTACGCCTATTACTTGACAATTGTTTCAACTCAGACGATATTACTGCATATCGTTATGTTTGAACACACAAAAGGAGTTTCTATGGTAGATAGAGGTATCCCGCGCCAAATCGTTCAGGTGACGCTCACGTTGTCAAGCGGCAGAAACATTCATGGCGAAATTCAGATTGATCTCGATATGCGGCTGTCCGATTTCATGAATAATTCCGACCGGTTCGTTATTATTACCGACAGCGATAATGCGATCAATATTGTCAACAAAGACCATATTGTCGAGATCAGAGTTCAGTAACGGTTCCGACTAAACCGTCACAACATATCCTACTGCGCCGGACACGACCTGTGTATCAAACCGAATCGGTTTGCGACTCACAATAGCATCAGTTTCAGATGCCGAACATTGTCCGTGTCAACAGCGGGTCGAATATATATCCGGCTCCCTCGACTGCTTCACGCGCGCCCTCCTCGCGGTCGATGACACACGCGATTTTCAGCACGTTCAGTCCCAGCTCTTTCAAACTGTCCGCAGCAGAAACCGCCTGCCCGCCGGTCGTGAGCACATCCTCAATCAGCACCACATTCTGACCATCATCATACAACCCTTCAACCACCTGTTTGGTGCCGTAATCCTTTGCTTTTTTCCTCACTAAAAGAAACGGAAGCCCCGTTTTCAAACCAACCGCAGTCACTAACGGAATCGCGCCGAGTTCAGGCCCGGCGAGAATATCGGTCTCGGGTGGAATTTTCGGCACAAGCCCGTCCGCAACCGCATTCAGGATATCCGGCCGTGTTTCGATACGGTATTTATCGATATAATAACTGCTTTTTCTCCCGCTCGAAAGAGTAAATTCACCGGTTAATAGCTCGTCGCCGAGGCCGTCGTCGTCGGCGTCGTCGTCGGCGGTGTCGTCGTCGGCCG
>CAZCDQ010000082.1:0-15775 GCA_964497605.1 uncultured bacterium | reverse complement strand
GGCGCGCAAGAATTAATGATTTGAGAAAGCTTCTTGAACCTTCTGGTTTAGCCTCGCTCAATCAAGCCGAACAGCTTCACGACCACGGTCACCCCCGGCTTTCCGTCCTTGTCGTCGTCGCTCAACAGGGGGTCGTTGCGGTCCATGGAAAGCGGCAGGTTCGGGTTACCGTCAATGCCGTTGAGCGTTGGGGTCGCGGGACGCCGGAGCTTCCACACGCCATCCTCCTCATACACATCGACGATGGCACCGGGGGGCTGGATGGCCTGCGTGGCCGCATCCGAGAAGATCGTGTCGAAGTTCTGATTGGCGATGTACTCGGCATGGCAGAAGCTGTCGTACATGACAAGCTCCCCGCCTTCGATGACCAGGTCCGTGAAGCCATACGAGACGATAAACGCGGACAGCGGGCCACCTGTCGTTGGCATGGCTCATGACAATTGCTCCGGCGCCGATGGCGGTGACCACAAGCGCCTGCTCAGCCGGTGTGTTGAAACCAAGGTCGCCGAGCATAGGGCCGACAATAGCCGAGGCGGTAATAAGCGACACAGTGCCCGAACCCTGTGCGATCTTCAGCGCCGAGGCGATGATGAACGGCAGAAAAATGCCGATGTTGAACTGCGCGAGCGTCTGCCCTAAATAGTTTCCGATCTGACTGTCGCGAAGGACATTCCCGAACGCGCCGCCCGCTGCGGTGATTGCCAGAGTGAGCGCCGAATTTCTGATACCCT
Organism: uncultured bacterium; assembly: GCA_964497605.1. Taxonomy (GTDB): domain Bacteria; phylum Latescibacterota; class Latescibacteria; order Latescibacterales; family Latescibacteraceae; genus Latescibacter. The sequence continues at coordinate 15,044 of CAZCDQ010000082.1, read as the reverse complement.
CGTTCACCCAGCCGTTGATATATTCGACACTCCAACGCGGAATGAGTCGGAATGCGAAGAACACGCCGATGAGCATCGCAATAGAGGGTATCCCGAGTGAATCGAACATGATTTTGACATTTCCCTCACCAAACGGAGTCGACGGCATGTTCGCGATGGACCGGAGCGAGATCAGGAGAATCGGCACCAATATCGGTAAAAACGATCTAAGAACCGGCGGAAGTTCGACATCCTGTTCCTGCTCGGCAGATATATCCACATCCGCCTCGGTGTAAACTTTATTGCCGATCCATTTAGACCAGAAATAAACCACAATGACAGCGGGAATGGCGGTTAAAAATCCAAACAGAATAACCAGCCCGAGATCCGCGCCGATGTTCGCCGCAGCGGCAATGGGTCCAGCCGCCGGAGGAATCATGTGATGCGATATGGCAAGACCGAGCGACAGGGATACTGTCATGGTTGTGAGCGAAATATCAGCTTTTTTTGAGAGCACTTTGTTGAGCGGCGAGAAAATGATAAAACCGCTGTCGCAGAATACGGTACAGGAGGTAATAACGCCGGTCAATGTCATGGCGAGCGCGGTTTTTGTTTTGCTGATAAGGCTCAGCACGAAATTCGCCATTGTCAGCGTTGCACGAGATTTCTCGAGAAATGTTCCGATGATTGTGCCGCTGATGATGACCACACCGACATTTGATATCAATCCTCCGAAACCATCCAGCGTTACCCGGATACCCCTGATCGGCCCCATACCGGTCGCCAGCGCAGTCCCTAATGCGGTTATCAATAGCACCAGAAACGCATTCATTCTCAGTTTTGCGGTCATCAGAACGATAAAAGCAATCGCCAAAAACAGAATTAACATCAGCATCGGACCTTCTACCATGTTCACAGCTCCTTATAATAATATGCCAGACAGTTATTCTGCTGGAGGTAGTATAATATACGGCAGATTTTATTAACGTTACTTTTTTGCCTCGAAATCCTCATTACCTAATCGCTGATTGTCAGTCTTTCGATCAACGCTGTCTTTTCAGGCGTATCGGGAAAGAGCCGGTCGAGCCGGATGCCGAGATACATCCACATCATGGGCTCGTCGGTAATGTTGATCGAGCTGTGCGGCACTTTCAGATTCGGCGTGATGTAGAATGCCCTGCCCTCCTCGTGCCGGAAAAGCCGGTTCCCGAAATACATCAAGCTCGTTCCTTTTAGCTGGAACCAGACTTCCTCGATGCCGACCGGCGCTACATGCGGATGCGCGATATCGAACGCGTCGATGGTCACCACACCGAATCCGATAGGATTGGCAAAATCGCAGCTCACCACCTGCCGCGAAACGTGCGCCCAGTGCCAGTAGGGTCCGTGTCCCGGCGGATTGTCGTGATAGCTGCCAACACGCATGGATTTACTCGGCTCGAATCCCTCCGTGATTTCCTCCGAGAATATGAGAAACTCCATAGGCGTATCGGCCGGATTGGAAAATCGGTAGGTCAATCCGGCGGGCATAAACACGCCCGTTCCCTCGGAAATATCTACTGTTTCTCCGTCGGCAGAAACAGAGCCGCTGCCGCTGATTACAAAGAACAGCGTCTGCAGTTTCTCGTGGATGGTCGGTTCAGTGGTGAAATGTCCCGCAAGAAATCCGTGATCGTACTCTTTCAGACAGGTCAGCACTTTCCCTTTGGCAGGCGGATTCATTGGGTCGCCCGGCTCGAGGATCACCTGCTCGATAAAACCGCCGTGCCCGATATGTGTCGGCGAATCTTTCCACGAACGGTGATACAGGTCGAGGTCGGTATCGGTCTCAGGGTGACGGCGGCTCCAGTCGGAGAATTCCTCAAACGAGGGCACTGTCGGCTGATCTCCGGCAAATAACGATATGTGAATCGTGAAAAACGCAAGAATGATAAATAACGTCGTCTTTTTCATGTCATTCACCCCCTGCCCGCCGACAGACATACAGCCATTTCATCGGTTTCTGTGTCGGATTGATGGAACCGTGCGGGATTTTCCCGTTCGGCGGGACATAACATGCGACACCCTCCGGCTGTCTGCGGATGTGTGTGCCGATCAGCATGACGCTTTCGCCCTCGAGCTGATACCACATCTCTTCGGCGCCCTCTCGCTGAACATACGGATGCGAAATGTCGAACGCGTCGATAATCACCACCGCGTATGTCACCGGATTTTCGAAATTAGCATCACCGGCGAGCCCGTAATAATCGAATGCCCACTGCCAGCCGTTGTCCGGGATGCTGTCGCGGTAATTCCCGGCGGTCATGCCGCGGGACGGCCTGAAACCGGCAGAAACAATCTCCGAGACAATGACCACATCCAGATATTCTTCCGAGGTATTCTCGAACTGATATTCGAGCCCGGCGGGAATAAACACATACGATCCCTCGGACAATTCCACAGTCTTTCCTCCGGCAGTAACTATCGCCTCACCCTTTGTGACATAGAACATCACCTGCTCTTTCTCGTGCGCGACCGGACGAGTTTTACTTCCAGGATTGAGAACGCCGTGATCGTACTCGTTTAAATACTTCAGCACCGCACCGGTTTCGGTCGGATTTTCCGGATCGCCCGGAGTGAAAATCGACCTCTCGAGAAATCCGCCGTGACCAACATGCTGATGCGAATCCCGCCACGAGCGTATATAGAGATCGACATTCGTGTCGGTCTCCGGATACCGGAACCGGTATTCGGAAAGCTCGTAAAACGAGGGCAGTGTCGGCTGATCCTGCGCGAACGCCGCAGTACAAACCAATACCAGCATTGCCGCTGTCACAATACTGTGTTTCATCATCTGATTCCCCCTGAATAGTAGAATTAATAAGTATCATTTCACACGTTTTACCGCAAGCGCGCGTGCAGGATTGGTTACTGTCAGCTTACGGATAAGTTTGTTGTTGACACCATATTCCCTGAGATGCGGCAAAAACGTTTTCTGAAGGTAGGTATACGCGTTGACCATACCGCCTTTCTGCTGTCCTACCGTGTACCAACCCCTGTCCTGCGAGAGGAGAAGCTGATCCTCGAATCCCTTGCCGAGCATGGTCAGAATGTTTGCGATATGTTTGTCGCGGGTCTCGGCGCGGATGCTGTCGTATTCGATCCAGACGCCCCGTTCAGCCGCCGAGATATTGAACGATATATCCGGATCGAATCCCGCATGCACATATACAAAACTCGCCGGATCGATCTTTTCCCGTTCGATAATATTAATCTCCTCGAGTGCGGACGTTCCCTGAAACGTATGAGAATAGATGGTCAGGCCGGTTTCGCGGTGTGCGCGGCATGCCGCGGTAACCAGACGCCGGTCAAAATCGACCATCGGGCCCTCGTTACTCACACCTATCTTGATAAATCCAGGATAGATGCCCGTATCCCCGATTCCGTCGTGACACTCTTTCAGAAACATATCGGCAAGTTCCCCGATGGGTAATTCAAGGGCAAATTCCGGCACTCTCGTCCGCTCGTAAAGCCCCGTGTTTGTGATGATATTCAGCCCGGTTGCAATCGACAGACGTTTCAGCGCCATAACGTCGCGGCCGAGATACGGCGGTGTGCAGTCGACAAACGTCTGTGCCCCGAGCATCCTGATGTCGCGAAGATACGGATAGATCACCGTGAACACCTCGGCGGGATCATACCGCTCGGCGCTTTTCCCGTCGCCGCCGTTCCAGTCGACAATGACATGTTCATGGGGCAGCGTAAACCCCATGTCCTCGCAGGCAAGCCGTCCGGTAACTGTATTCACATACGGTCCGGTATAATCGTTCTGAACCACAGACCCGCCTTGTTTGAACGATCCGCATCCGGCCGCCAATCCTGCGGCGGCCGTCATTGCTGTTTTGAGAAACCGCCGGCGTGATATGTCAGCCTGGTTATTGTATTGCTGCATAGCCGTTCTCCGTGATAGTATTCTTTTAATATCTCATATTCAGAATTGCGTCATGCATGGCGTATAAATTCTCCAACGGCGTATCGAGTTGGACATGATGGGTCGGCCCGATAATAAGACCGCCGCCGTCGCCGATCGTTTTAAGCCGCGTCGCAATTTCATGCCGCACATCTGCTGGCGTCCCGAACGGCAGTGTATACTGTTCGTCAACCGTGCCCCAAAAACACAACTTGTCGCCGTACAGCCGTTTTATCTTCTCAGGATTCAGACATGCCGGCTGCACCGGATTGAGCACATCGAGCCCGATCTCGATAAGATCGGGAATGATCGGCTCGATATTGCCGTCCGAATGGTACGCGATTTTGATATTGGGATTGATATCCCGTAACGACGAGAAGAAATGCTTCATACGCGGTTTAAAAAAATGCCGCCACATATCCGGCGAAATGTACATGCCGTTCTGTGTCCCGAAATCGTCACCCGTCCATATCATATCGATACCCATTTCCGTCAGCCGTTTCGCAGCGGTCAAATGGTACCGGTACGGGATATCGATAATACGTTCGGCGAGTTCCGGCCGTTCGACAAAATCCATAAGCAGCGCTGTCAGCCCCCGGAGCGCCCAGGCGGTCTCGAATATCGTCGTGACTGTCACACCGACAATATAATACTCGCCGCCGTAATCGCGTATAAGTGCGCGGGCATCGTCATACAGTTCCGTCCGCTCCGGATCGGGCGGCACATAAGACTCTAAAGCGTCATCATCTGCAAGCGGGAACCCTGCCATTTCTGTATATTTTCCTGTGCCGAATTTCGTCTCATACTCTATTGGTTTGAATGTGACGCCCCATTCATCGGTATATTCCTTGGAATCCATGTAATACGAATTCGCCCATCCGACCGAGGTCAGCAGAATATCCTCGTCAAGCGCCCGCTCAAGGTCGTAGGTATTCCCGCCGCCGTGCGGATTGTGGCCGCTGCCGGTAAGGCCGAAATCGTGACGGAGCCGTTCGGCGAATTCCGGCGTGAAGCTGATCTGCATTGGACAACGGTCCGGCGTATTATGGTTGAGTGCGGTTATTACCCGTTCACGGTGCGTCATGGACAATAATGCCTGATATTAATTAAATGTTGTATTTTCATCAATGTAAACCGAATAATTTGATTATTCAATAGATTTTTCGTATATTTTAAGCTTATACGTTAGAATAAAACAGCAGTTCAATCGTTCCTTTTCTATTCAACTAACATACTTGACTTAATGATAATGCTGATGAAAACAATTTCAGGAAAACGTTTAAAAACATGACACAATTAAAAACACTATACAGTCCCGCATTCGAGCACGATAGCTGTGGTGTCGGTTTCATTGCGCGGATCGACGGGAAACCGACGCATTCAATCATCGATAATGCGATCAGAATTCTTGAAAACCTTGAACACCGCGGCGCAGTCGGCAGCGATCAGGCAACCGGTGACGGCGCCGGACTTCTTATGCGGATACCTGACCTTTTTATGCGCCAAGCAAGCGCAGATATTGGATTGAAACTTCCCGGCGCGGGCGATTACGGTGTCGCAATGGTATTTCTGCCTGCAAACAAAAAAAGCGCCGGGATATGTACCAAGATTGTTGAAAAGACGGTGACTGAGGAAGGATGTGAGGTTCTCGGATGGCGGGATGTCACGCTGAATCCCGCAGGCATCGGCGACCTTGCGCGCGAAACACAGCCCGCGGTCCTTCAGCTTTTTATATCCCGTGGTGCATGGGAGCCGGACACGTTCGAGCGGAAACTGTACGTTATACGCCGTGTCATCGAAAACGAGATAATTGCTTATGAGGGCCGAGATCTCAGCCAGTTTTATATTGTAAGCATGTCAAGCCGTACAATCAACTACAAAGGCTTCATGAACGGTAAAGACCTGCCAAATTTCTATCACGACCTGACCGACAAGAACTTCAAAAGTTCGTTCACCATTATCCATCAGCGTTACAGCACTAATACGTTTCCGTCCTGGAACCTTGCCCAGCCATTCCGGTTCTCGGCTCATAACGGCGAGATCAACACTCTAAGCGGCAACAAGAACCGCATGACTGCCCGTGAGGCCGACCTTGCCTCCGAGCTGTTCGGTGACGATATCGAAAAACTTAAACCGATCATAACACCGGACGGCAGCGACTCTTCGTCGTTCGATAACGTGCTCGAACTGTTGGTCATGGCCGGACGTTCGCTTCCCCATTCTATGATGATGATGATCCCTGAGGCATGGGGAACGAAGTATATCATGGGTGACGATAAACGGGCGTTTTACGAGTATCACGCGGCGATCATGGAGCCGTGGGACGGCCCCGCGGCAATGGCATTCACAGACGGACGTTACGTTGGCGGGATTCTCGACCGAAACGGACTCCGTCCAGCACGGTATACGATAACCCGGGATGGCATTGTCATGCTCGCCTCCGAAACCGGCGTTCTCGATTTCCCCGAGGATCAAATCCGTTCGCACGGCAGGCTTCAACCGGGCAAGATGTTCCTGCTCGATCTCGAGCAGAACCGCATTATTCCCGATAACGCAATTAAAGCCCGTATATGCCGTCAGCGGCCATACCGTCACTGGGTAAAAAACAACCGCATCGAACTCAGAGGACTGCTGACTTCAACAGACGTTCCACTTGTCGATCCGTTCTTTCTTCGGCAGCTGCACCACGCGTTTGGATACACCGAGGAAGAGCTGAAAATGATCCTCGCACCGATGGGTGCATACGGCCAGGAGCCCATCGGCTCCATGGGCGATGACACATCTCTGGCGGTGCTTTCAAACCGCCCGCAGCTTCTGTTTTCATATTTTAAACAGCTTTTTGCGCAGGTGACAAATCCCGCGATTGATCCGCTGCGGGAAGAACTGGTCATGTCGCTCACCAAGTTCTCAGGACAGTCGAGAAATTTGCTCGAGGAGACACCTGAACACTGCCGTCAATTAAAACTTCACCATCCCATCCTAACTCCGAAAGATATGCGGCATTTTCGTTCGGCGGATCACCCTGGTATTTCGGTGGGTGAAATCGATGCTCTCTTCACTCTCAACCAAAACGGCAATGCGGACGGTAAAACGCTGAAAAAAGCCCTTGACTCCTGTTTCAAACAGGCCGAGCATCACATCAAAAACGGCGCAACATTCCTCATTCTGAGCGACATGAACATGAATGATCGTAATGCACCCATTCCGATCCTGCTTGTTGCTGCGGGACTGCATCACCACCTGACCCAAAAGGGTAAGCGCACGAAGGTATCCATCATCGCGGAAACCGGCGAGGCCCGCGAGGTCATGCATTTTGCGCTTCTGATCGGGTACGGCACTGATGCGATATGCCCGCATGTGGCGTTTTCCACCGTCCGTTACCTTAGCGAGCACGGCGCCTACGAAAAGCATACCTCGCCCGATCTGGCGGTGGACGCTTACATCACCGCGATCAAAAAAGGCCTCATGAAAACTATGAGCAGAATTGGTATTTCAACGCTCCGAAGCTATTTCGGTGCGCAGATTTTTGAAGCGGTCGGTCTCAGCCGTAAGCTGGTTGACACGTATTTTTGCGGAACCGTTTCGCGAATCGAGGGTATCGGGTTGAACGAAATCGCCCGTGAAACCTGCGAGCGCTACCGGAAAGCGTTAGAATGCGGCGCTCCCTGCATGGAACCGCTCGATGTGGGCGGTATATATCAGATCAACAAAGAAGGCGAGAAGCATCTCTGGTCTCCTGATGCCATCGGAAAACTTCAGCAGGCAGCGAAAACCGGCGATTACAGCCTTTATAAAGAGTTCGCGGATATTATCAACAATCAAAACGGCGTCAATGTTACCCTCAGAAGCCTGCTCGAATTCAAAAAGACAAAATCAGTGCCGCTCGATGAGGTCGAACCAGCCGAGGAGATTATGAAACGGTTCGCAACCTCGGCCATGTCCATGGGTTCGCTGAGCAAGGAGGTGCATGAAACCTTGGCTATCGCCATGAACAGAATCAGCGCGAGGAGCAATTCCGGCGAGGGCGGCGAAGACCCGGTCCGTTATATTGATCTTCCCAACGGTGACAGCAAGAAGTCCGGTATCAAACAGGTGGCTTCGGGACGGTTCGGTGTGTCGACCAATTATCTGGTCAACGCCCGTGAACTTCAGATCAAAATCGCGCAGGGCGCGAAACCCGGAGAGGGCGGCCAGCTTCCGGGTCACAAAGTGAGCGAAGAAATTGCGCGTATCCGTTATTCGACACCGGGAGTCACACTTATATCGCCGCCGCCGCATCACGATATCTATTCCATCGAGGACCTTGCTCAGCTTATTTTCGACCTTAAAGAGGTCAATCCCCATGCGCGGGTATCGGTCAAACTCGTTTCAGAGGCTGGTGTGGGAACCATTGCTGCCGGTGTAGTGAAAGGGAAAGCCGATATTGTGGTGATTTCGGGCCATGACGGCGGCACAGGCGCCTCTCCACTTACATCGATCAAACATGCGGGCATTCCCTGGGAACTCGGGCTTTCTGAAACGCAACAGACGCTCACCATCAACAATCTGCGCAAGAATGTACGCATTCATGTTGACGGTCAGCTCAGAACGGGGCGCGACCTTGCGATGGCATCGCTCATGGGCGCCGACGAGTTCGGATTCGGCACGATGTCTTTAGTTGTGCTCGGCTGTGTTCTTCTACGGAAATGTCATCTCAACACCTGCTCGGTCGGTGTGGCGACGCAGGATCCGAAACTGCGGAAAAATTTCGCAGGCAAACCGGAATACATCATCAACCTGATGCGGTTCCTCGCCGAGGACCTCCGCGAACATATGGCTACACTCGGTTTCAGGAAGTTGGACGATATGACCGGCCATGTGGAACTGTTAAAGGTACAGAAAAACATTGAGAACTATAAAGCACGTACTATCGATTACGGCGCAATTCTTTCCCCCACGGGCGACGGTACCGGGAAATTAATTTTTAATAACAAAAAAGGTCCAATCAAAATCGAAAAATCCCATCTCGAGGATGCAATCGACCGGACCTGTATTCCGCTTTTGGATAAAAAGAAACGGATTAATGTTTCGTTCCCGATCAGAAATATCGACCGCTCGATCGGCACCCAGCTCAGTGGCGAAATAGCGAGACGATACGGCGAAAAGGGGCTTCCAGACAATACGATCTCCATCTATCTGAAGGGAACGGCCGGACAGAGTTTTGGCGCGTTCCTTGCGTCCGGGATAACCATGAATCTTGAAGGCGCCGCAAACGACTACCTCGGAAAAGGAATGTCCGGCGGACGAATCGTCCTTTTCCCGCCGAAAGATTCCAAATTCCAGCCCCACCATAACGTTATCGCCGGCAACACTGTGCTCTATGGTGCAACCGGCGGCGAATTGTATATTAATGGTACTGCAGGCGAGCGTTTTTGCGTACGGAACAGCGGCGCTGTATCGGTGGTCGAGGGGATCGGCGATCACGGGTGTGAGTATATGACCGGCGGTGTCGCGGTCGTACTCGGCGAGACGGGCAATAACTTCGCTGCGGGCATGAGCGGGGGCATTGCGTATGTCTACGATAAATCGGAAATATTTGATACCCGCTGTAATCTCGACATGGTCGACATCGAGAGCGTGATCGACAAGAATGATGAACGGTTCCTGCATAATTTAATAACTAATCATTACAATTATACGAAGAGCCCGTTGGCCCGTAAAATTCTCGATAACTGGCAATCTTCGCTTCCGCATTTTGGGAAAGTCATGCCCATCGAATACCGGCTGTCGCTCGAGCGGATTCAGAATCATGAATATCCGGATGAAGAGACGCTCTCGGCGACCGAGGAGGTATTTCTGCCGAGCTATATGGAGCACAAACGAAAGGAACCGCCGAAACGGCCGGTTGACGAACGTATTTGCGATTACAACGAAATCGAGATGCTTCTGTCCGAGGAAGAAACCAAGGTTCAGGCATCGAGGTGCAGGGACTGCGGTATTCCGTACTGTCATGCGTTCGGATGCCCTGTATCGAATAAAATTCCCGAATGGAATTTACTGGTCACCGGTAGAGCATGGAAACAGGCTCTGGAAAGCCTTCACTCAAGCAACAATTTTCCGGAAATCACCGGCAGAATCTGTCCGGCGCCCTGCGAGGCGGCATGTACGCTTGCCATTAATATGCCTCCGGTGTCAATAAAGCATGTCGAACTTCAGATCGCTGAAATGGCCTGGAAAAACGGATGGATACAGCCAAAACCGTCACCGGCCAGAACAGGACGCAGAGTCGCGGTTATCGGTTCGGGTCCTGCGGGACTTGCGGCCGCGCAACAGCTTGCGCGGAAGGGTCACGATGTCACCGTTTATGAGAAAGAAGGCCATATCGGCGGACTTCTTCGCTACGGTATCCCCGATTTCAAACTGGAAAAACATATCATCGACCGCCGCATCGATCAGATGAAAGCGGAAAGTGTCGTATTTGAAACGAATGTGGATGCAGGCACCGATATCTCCCCGGGATATCTCAAACGCTCGTTCGACGCTATGATTATCGCCGCGGGGGCGCGTGTTCCCCGTGATATCGATGCCCCCGGACGCGATCTAAACGGCATCCATTTCGCAATGGATTTCCTTCGGCAGCAAAACAAACTCAACGCCGGCAACAAAATTTCCAAACGTGACAGAATTTCCGCCGACTGCAAAAACGTACTGGTCATCGGCGGAGGTGATACCGGATCGGACTGTGTCGGTACCAGTCAGCGTCAGGGTGCGAAAAATATCTATCAGGTCGAAATTCTTCCGAGACCGCCCGAATCCCGTGCCGAGGACAATCCCTGGCCGACCTGGCCGCTCATCCTGCGCACCTCCTCCTCCCACGAGGAAGGCTGCGAACGGATGTGGAGCATGCTGACTAAAGAATTCATTGGCTCAAATGGAGCCGTTTCGTCGGTGAAACTTGTCGAGATCGAATGGACCAAGAAAAACGGCCGTCATGTATTCAAAGAGGTTCCCGGATCGGAATTCGAACTCAAAGCTGAACTTGTCCTGCTTGCCATGGGATTCCTTCATATCGAGCACGGCCGGATTGTGACCGAACTTAATCTTACAACCGATACACGCGGAAATCTGATTGTTGACGAACATCTTATGACATCCGAACCGGGAGTATTCGCCGCCGGCGACAGTGTCATGGGTGCGTCGCTTGTAGTCTGGGCGATCGATCAGGGTCGGAAAGCGGCAGACGCGGTCGATAAATATGTTGCAATGAAAAAACCGCTTTATACTTTGTGACAGAAATCACATTACTGACAAAGATTTCGTTTTATCTTGTAATGTTTTAGGCATTGTACAAGATATGAAATGCTTGTCGCTACAGATTTTACACGAGTGTCCTCAATTTAAGCGATCCAACTAACATTGTAAAGGAATGAACATGATGAAACTTCGCTCGGTTTTTATCATTGCTCAAATCGTTTTTTTCTTTCTGGTGTGCCCATTATCATTTGCCGGAGAAATTGATAATTGGGACGATCCGCTCGAGTTTCCCGAACTCGGTTCAGTCAACGGCTATTTCAACGATGACACACCGGTTAATTATTTTATTCTGTCCGCCTCCGGGGACGGTCAGTATGTTATTTCTCATAATACCTCGAATCCGTCCGTGTACGTACAGCTATTCGCCGCGAATCCCAAAGAAGGCGGCGGTTCGAATATCATCCCATACGAAACCGAAACCGGCTCCAGCTATTATGCGCTCCGGGCGGGTCAATACAAGATCAGGGTGACCGATTCGACCGATACCATTGCGAATTATACCTTATCGAATTCTTACGCGCCGCCGACATTTCCGGCCGATGACGAACTTAACGATACTGCGGATCAAGCCTTGCCGCTGCTTCTGGACGGCGAGGTTTACGGCCATCACGGATACGCTTATGACGCGTGGGGCGGCATGCCGGTACACAACAGCAGCGACATTCTCGACGTTTGGGAAATCGAAACAGATAAAGACGGCTATCTCATTGTGGATTCCGCGTTGGCGGAAACGCTGGACATGACCATCAACCTCTATGATGCGGACGGTCAGCTCATGGTCTCGTATTACGAGTCCGACACGCTCACCAATGTAGAATATCAACTTGCCGCGGGAACGTACTATGTCAAGACAGATTACGATTCCGGATACGGTTCGTATAAGCTTACTACCACACTGGAAAATGCCGCGTTAGCAAACGACGCCGAACCAAACGACGAAACAACAACCGCTACCGAACTACCGGTGGGTGAAGAAGACGCCGGGCATATCGGTTTTGCCACCGACGCCAAAGATTCTTTCAACGGGTATTACCGTGTTTACGACACTGACGATTACTGGAGAATCACCACAATTGAGGACGGCATCCTTTCGGTGACGACAACAGCCGGCGAGGATTTCGAGGATGGCCCGGCCGTGCATCTTAATATGTACAGCGAGGACGGCAAACTGATGCACTCGAATTACAACAGCAACGAGTCTATGACCATGTTGTCATCTATCAATGTCGCCGCGGGAACCTATTATGTCGATGTGGAGCTTGAAAGCGGATTCGGTTCGTATGGCATTTCCTGCGAACTCAGCACCGCCGACCTTGCCGCCGATACGGAACCGAACGGCACGAAAGAGGATGCGGAGGAGGTCACTCTCGAGGAACCGGTTACCGGTCATCTCGGTTTCATTACCGAAACACGTTCAGGTATCAATGGTGATTATAACGTTTTCGACACCGACGATTACTGGAAAGTGTTATACGATAAGAATACTGTGCTGGAATTGACGCTGACTGCAGAGGCAGATTTCGAGGACACGCTGTCAATGTATATTTACGTATATAATGAGGACAAGAAGCTCATTGGAAGCAATTACGAGAGCAGTGAGACCGTTATGACCATTGATCCGCTTGCCCGTGCGGCAGGTCATGTATATGTGTGTTTAAAGCATGTCAACGGATACGGATCATACACACTTTCCGCTGCGTTGTCTCCCGCAGCACTTCCGGATGACGCCTATCAGGAAAACCCGAACGATGTTATCGCCGATGCAACCCAGCTTCCCGCAAACAACATCGGCACCGGACATCTCGGTTTCACAAAGCAGTACCAGGATAATACTGACTACTGGACATTTTATGCCTCTAAGGAGGACACTCTGTATGTCACCGCTGTGCCGAAAAACGAATTCGGCGAGGGGCCTGTGCTCTATTTGAATCCGCTGAAAGAGTCTGTCGCGCTCACCGCCGATTACAATTACGACAACGGCGATACGGTCAGGGTCGCCTATTATGTCACACCCGGCACCTATAATGCTGGTGTGTTTTTACGGAGCGGATACGGATCGTATACGCTGACCGCCCGTTACCCCTCGGACGATGTAGTTATCCTCACCGAAACACTGGACCATGTATATGTCAATATTTTTGAGGAATATACTATGCAGATCGAAGTTGCCTATGAAGGTGCCGAATCCCTATCGTATGAAATCCTCGACGGGCCAGACTGGATATCCATATCGGATAAGGGACTTCTTTTCGGAACGTTGGTCGATAATATCCAAGACAGCGACATAACCCTCCGTGCATTCAATTCTGTCAGTGCCGACACGCTCACGGCTCAGCTTTTTATTTTATATGATGTTCTTAATGTCGAGGATACCACGCCGGAAGTTTTCGCCGTCTCGAATGCGTTTCCTAATCCGTTCAACGCATGCACAACGATACGTTACGAGGTGCCTGTCGAATGCGAAGTCAGGCTCGAAATATACGATATTTTCGGGCGGAGAGTCGCGGTACTTGCCGAGGGCCGAATGTCTCCCGGCATCTACGATGCAATCTGGGACAGCCGGTCGGGCGCATACGGCCAGGCACTCTCAAGCGGCGTCTATCTGTACCGGTTCACTGCACAGAGATATACCAACACGGGAAAAATCATGTTGCTTCAGTAAAAGTTCGGCTGCAAAAAAATAATTTCGTATTGCTTTTTCAGGATACCGGCATCATATTAGTGAGAGTGCTGAACCGCACGCATTAAACAAAAGGACATCAATGACCAACGATAAAAATACATGCGGCGATGGATGGAAGCCGATGCGCACAAGCGACATCGATCCCGCGAGCCTGAAACAGATCATATCGATGATCGATCTGTTTCCCGATCTGCCGGTTCATGTGCATGAAATCCTGCGGATCGTATCCGATTACGATAGCGATGCGAAAGAAGTCGAACGTCTTGCCTCGAGCGATCCAGTCATGGCCACCAAAATCCTCAACGCAGTTAATTCCGCGTATTACGGTCTCTCAAAAAAGACCGATAATATCAAGCTTGCAATTGTCCTTCTGGGGTATGGTGAAATCCGCAACATCGCTTTGAAATGCGGCGTATCGTCGGTTATGGGAAGCGGCGGCGACTATAAGGGATACAGCACCCGGGCGCTCTGGAGGCATTCTTATATTGTCTCTGTGTGCGCGGAAATGTTCGAGCAGGATAAAGATTCTGACCGCGCCGGTATTCTGCTTACATTGGGTCTTCTGCACGATATCGGGAAATATGCGCTCTGCAACGCCGCCATTATCATGCGAAAAAAGCGTATCCGGCTTACCGGCGTTAAAAGTCCGGTCGAATGCCCGTATGTCCTCGAAAAAGAGCAGGCGTTGTTCGGAACCAACCACGCCATTATCGGCTCGATGATCGCTAAGAAATGGGGGCTTTCGAAACGGATCAGTTCGACTCTCGAATACCACCACTATCCCTCATTTTTCGGTCTCGACGCTCTCCCGAAGGAATACGTCAAGGATATCGCGGTCATCAGCATCTCGGACCAGATTGTCAATGTGCTCGAGGGTGAAAAGAATATTATGCCCGAACCGCCTGCAGAGTTTTTCGAATTGCTGGGGCTGAAAGCCCCGCTTTCGAACCTTCTGACAGACGAGATCAAAGACCGCCTCGAAAAAGCGAAGAACTTCCTCACGTATATTTCGTGACGGATTCTCATTCGCCCGTTTTACAAATCCATTTTTCATTTAGTCTGCATAAATAATTTAACTTCTTATTGAGTTTAAACAGCAAACAACAATATGCCGTATCAAAATCACCAAAATTCAAACTT
>CAZCDQ010000081.1:0-15801 GCA_964497605.1 uncultured bacterium | reverse complement strand
GGGAACAGCGGATACAAAAAACATTCAGGGAACTGGAACACCTGGAGAAAAAACTCGAGGCATACACGCTGAAAGAAATCCATGCGGAAAAGAAAGAAGTCAAGCAAGCGGTGAAAGCACAGCGAGAGGAGAAGAAGAATCAGGGGAATATCAGGAAATAAACGCTACATTCCCAGTAATCTGGCGACATGATTGACCAATTCTTCCGCATGCCGACAGGCTTCAGAACGGTCCAGAGGATAGTCGGTATAGGTGTAAATCTCATACCGATATTGAACAGCGAAGATATTGTATTCTATCAGGTATTCGTACGATTCGATGTTGGGTTCATTTTCTTCAAGATGGTGAAGCAAAAGACGGATATCATGTGTTTTGGGATACGCTTCCCCGCGGAAAGCGATCCAGGCTTTCAATGTTTTCTCGATAGCCTGCTGCACATGAAATCCCACGATTTCATCTGAGAACACGTCAGGATCATCCATCGCTTTTGCGGCCATGAGATCCTTTCGAGCCATCTCGATCAGTACCCGGGCATGATCATGATCGTTCATAGACCGTCCTGCCTTCCCTGAGAGCCCGACTGACTATATGGTTAAGCGAGTGGCGCCATTCTTCAACTTCATCCTTACTGAAGAGAAGGATGTCTATGGGGATATCGAATCGTGAAAGTGATTTCCAGATGCGTGCCGACTCGTGGCGACGGCTTCGGCCGCTGTGAAACGGTTCGGATTCGACAACAAGAAAATCGACATCTGAATCCATCCCACCCGTACCTGCCGCACGGGAACCGAAAAGAATCACACGTTCCGGCGCAATCTCATCAACGATAGTCCGTACCATTTCAGCAATATCTTTTTCAGTAACCTGTAACATACCATGACCTCGCAATAAATTCTTACTCAATATAATACATGAATGAATAACGATTAACAAGAATTTTAATTTCTCACTTCCATGAGTGATATGGCAGCGTAATGAGTTACTTTTTTTGATTCCTCACGTTTTTCCCACAAATATCCTCGTTGAGAAGCACTTTTTGCATTCCCGGCATTTTCTCAGTCGCTGGGAGCCGTTCTATTTTTTACGCTGACCCTTCCAATAAATTCTGTCTATTCGAGGAACAACTGAAATATCAGTAACTGCTTATCAGTATTTCAGATCAAATAATTCAAGTACAGGAAGAAAAAAAGGATATTATAATTTCTTGACTGTTTTGATGATAAAGACAATATTGTAATAAATAATATAATTGCCTTTTAAACAATGTAGTTTCGTCAAATAACATTTAATATTTCTTTGAGGCAATATAGCGGTAACAAACCTGCTTTTTATCTGAGCAGCGCGTCTGGTTGTTTGATAGCCATAATTGAGATTATCGGAGGTTTAGAATCAATAAATCCTGTTAATAAAGCGAAATTCTGCTAATCACTCACCATCGGATCGGACGGCGGAGAGATGGTCATGAACAGGTTCTTTTTAAAATTAAAAAATGGTGATGTAATGAAGTTAACGCCACTAAGAATCACATTAATATACATTGTTCTGGGATGCGGATGGATTTTCTTCTCCGACACATTGCTTAAGTCTATCGCATGGAACACATCGTTATACACAATGCTTCAAACTACCAAGGGATGGGCGTTTGTTATCATCTCGGGATTTGTGGTATATCTCCTCGTAAAAAAATCACAAGCAGCCATCGAAAAAAAAGACCGGATGTTGAATGAAACAGGTAACATGGCAAAAATAGGCGGATGGGAATTCGATGCCGAGACAGGAAAAGGTAGCTGGACCAATGAAGTTGCCCGGATTCATGATATAGATATGAAACAACTGACAAACGTTGAGCTCGGATTGAATTTTTACCATGGAGAACATCGAATCGCCATTGAGAAAGCTGTCAAAGAGGCAATCGCATTCGGAACACCCTATGAACTTGAGCTGGAACTTGTTACGGCAACAGGAGAGAAAAAATGGGTTAAAACCATGGGGTACCCGATTAAGGAAGACGGCAAAGTTATCAGCGTACGAGGGATAATTCAGGATATCACCGAGAGCCGGAAAGTGGCGGATGAACTTGCTGTCTATCGTAAAAAATTAGAAGACCTTGTTCATGACCGCACACGTGAATTGGGTGAAAAAGCACGGGAATTGGAGCATGCCAATATCCGCCTTCAGGAGATAGACCGTCTCAAATCGGTTTTTCTCGCCAGTATGAGTCATGAATTGAGAACACCGCTTAATTCCATTATCGGATTCACCGGTGTGCTTCTCATGGGCATGTCCGGGGCATTGAATGACGAGCAGAAAAAACAGCTCACTATGGTAAAAAACAGCGCCCAGCATTTACTGAATCTGATAAACGACATACTGGATATCTCAAAAATCGAGTCAGGCAAAGTCGATCTGGCTCTTGAAGAATTTTCTCTTGAGGACATCATACACGAAACAACCAGCTTGTTTTCTCAGACGGTAGCAGAAAAAAATATTGATTTGCTTGTGGACTTTCCCGAGAGGATTACGCTTTTCAGCGATAAAAGAAGAGTAAAACAAGTCATTATCAATCTTCTCAACAATGCGATCAAATTCACCAAAGAAGGATATGTAAAGATATCCTGCAACAAAACGGACGATTTTCTGGAATTACGCGTCATAGATACCGGCATAGGCATTAAAAAGGAAGAGATGCATAAATTGTTTTATCCTTTCCAGCAGATTGACGAGTCTCTGACAAAAAAACACGAGGGAACCGGACTCGGATTGCATTTGGTAAAAAATCTTGCTTCATTATTCGGCGGAGAGGTTTCCGTACGCAGTGAGTATGGTAAAGGAAGTGAATTTATTGTGAAAATCCCCCTTGTTTACAGGAAAGAATGTAATGAAGAAAATACTCATTGTTGAAGATAATGACGCTAATATGTATCTGATAGCATTTATTCTGAAAAAGGGCGGTTTTCACATACGTGAGGCGCGAACCGGCATTGAAGGTGTGGAAACGGCAAACCGTGAAAAACCTGATTTGATCATCATGGACATCCAGCTTCCCGATATTAACGGGCTTGAAGCCACGAAGCAAATACGGGCTAACATGGCAAATACTGAGATTCCGATTGTTGCCCTGACTTCGTATGCGATGACCGGCGATAGAGAAAGAGCGCTCGCTGCCGGATGTACCGGTTATATTGAAAAGCCCGTCAATCCTGAGACCTTTTTATCGGAAATAAAAAAATACCTGTAGATGCAGACAATATGGGAGGTATGATGAATATACTGATAGCAGATGATAAACAAGAGAACCGGTATCTTATCGAGACCATTCTGAAACATGCCGGATATGAGGTCGCTGTGGTTGCGAATGGCGCAGAAGCGCTCGAAAAACTCCGCTCAGAACCATTCGACATGATAATCTCTGACATACTGATGCCGGTTATGGATGGTTTTCAGTTATGCCGTGAAGTTAAGAGCAATAACGAATTATCTTCCATGCCATTTATTTTCTATACTGCCACATACGTTGAAGAAGATGATGAAAAATTGGCGCTCGCTATGGGCGCTGATATGTATTTGCGAAAACCCATGGAGCCGGAGGCGTTTGTTGAGACTTTGCGTCAACTCATGCATGACATGGCGAAACGCCGCCCAAAATCCCCTGAAAATGTTCATCCTGCTGAGAGTGATGACACATTCAAACTATACAACGAACGCCTGATCCATAAACTCGAACAAAAAGTGCGTGAACTCGAACATGAAATTGCCGAACGCAAGAAAATCGATCAATCAATAAGCTATAGAATTAATCTCGAACGAATAATCACAAAAATATCGGCCATGTTTATCAATATTGAACCGGAGAATGTTGACGATTATATCAATCATTCGCTGGAACTTTTGGGCGTTTTTTTTGACATCGACCGTTGTTATATATTTCAGTTTTCTGATAACGGGAAGGTAATGAACAATATACATGAGTGGTGTCATGAGGATATCGAACCGCAGATAGATGAGCTTCAGGGACTCTCAGTCGATATGTTCCCATGGTGGATGAAAAAGCTGAATAACATAGAGCCGATTCAAATCCCACGTGTGACGGACCTTCCCGAAGAGGCAAACAGCGAAAAGAAAATCCTTGAATCGCAGAACATTCAATCACTGCTTGTCGTGCCGATGGAAATAAATGAAAGGCTGTTTGGTTATATTGGTTTCGACATGGTGCGGAATGAAAAAGAATGGTCGGGCGAAGATGTCAAAATACTCGAAATAGTTGCCGATATTTTTGCCAATGCGTTCGAACGGATGAAACTTGTAGAGAATTTGCGGGATTCCGAAATGCGGTACAGGGTGACTTTCGATACGACCGGAAGTGCGATTGCTGTTATTGAAGATGACACTACCATTTCCATGGTCAACAACGAATTCGCGCGGATTTCTGGATTTAGTAAAGAGGAAATTGAAGGAAAACTGAAATGGACGGAAATTGTTGCGAGCCGTGATTTAGAAAAAATGCTGTTATATCACCGGTTACGCCGTGAAAACAAAGAATCTGCCCCGCAAAATTATGAATTTCAATATATTAACGCGCACGGCGAGCTGAGGGATGCTATTCTTCTGATTGCGATGATCCCTCATACAACAAAAAGCGTCGCATCCTTTATGGACATCACCGAAAGAAAAAAAGCCGAAGAGTTGCGTCTCCGTCTTGAAACGGCCATCGAACAATTACATGACATCATTATCATTGCCGACAAAGACAGCAAGATTCAATATGTTAACAACGCCTTTAAAAAAATAACCGGCTATTCAGCCGATGAAGTTATTGGAAAGAATCCCCGGTTCTTGCAAAGCGGTCAACATGACGTGCGTTTCTATGAAAACCTCTGGAAAACAATAACACATGGAAAGAGTTGGAACGGACATTTTATCAACAAAAAAAAGGATGGTTCGTTGTACCATGAAGATGCGACTATCACGTCGGTCCTCGACGATAATGGTAAAATCACAAACTACATAGCGGTCAAGCGCGATGTTACCGATAAATTGGGAATGGAGCAGCGGCTTCGGAAAATACAGAAAATGGAAGCTGTCGGCACTCTTGCCGGAGGGATAGCGCATGATTTCAACAACATACTTTCATCAATTATTGGATTCACCGAACTGGCGATGGGACAGGTTGATGAGAATACGAAACTATATTCTGACCTTGACCGGATATATAAATCGGGATACCGCGCTAAAATTCTGGTAGATCAATTGCTAACTTTCAGCCGTCAGCAGGAAACCGAAGCCAAACCTATACAATTGTCCCCAATCGTCAAGGAGTCTCTCAAATTCCTGCGGTCTTCCTTCCCGACGAACATTGAGATACAGCAGCATATAGAAAACAACCTGCCGTCAATTACAGCTGATCCCGCACAGATTCATCAACTGTTGATAAACCTTTGTACGAATGCCGACAGTGCTATGCGTGAAAAAGGAGGCGTACTCGGAGTTACGCTGAGTTCAGTCGAAATTGGTTCTGAAAACGTAACAGACCTTCCAAATCTCGCCCCCGGCACGTATCTCCATATGCAGGTCAGCGACTCGGGCTATGGTATCGACAAAAAAAATATCGATAGAATATTTGATCCGTATTTCACCACGAAAGACAAAAGCGGCGGCGGCGGTCTTGGCCTTGCGGTCGTTCACGGTATCGTAGAAGGGTATGGAGGGACAATCGCCGTTCAAAGTAAAGTAGGAAAAGGAACAATTGTTGATGTGTACTTACCCGCTTCCAATATCAAAGAAGAACCGGAATATGTTGATATAATAGAGGTTGCCAAAAAAGGCGGCGAGTGTATATTGTTTATAGACGATGAGCAGGATTTGCTGGAAATTGGCCGGCGGATGCTGGAAAAAATGGGGTATGAAGTAGTTGCAAAGGATAGCAGCGTTGAAGCCTTAGAGCTTTTCCAGCAAAATCCCAGCCAATTTGATGCGGTCATTACGGATATGACAATGCCCTTTATAATGGGCGACGAATTGATACGTGAAATATTAAGCCTTCGTCACGATATACCAATTATTATCTGTACGGGATATAATGAAAAAATCGACGAACAAAAAGCTTTGGAGTTGGGAGCCCGTGCATATATTAAAAAACCGTTTACTACTTCCGGGTTGATCAGCGCCGTTCGCCGCGTACTGGATCAATAATTCATAGGGCAATCACAATGACTAAAAACCTTCCAAGAAATCACCATATTTTAGTTGTAGATGATGAAAAAGATATACGGGAAATACTCCAGCGAACACTCGAAGATTCAGGAATCCGCTGTTCAGTAGCGTGCAATACCAAGGAAGCGAAAGCTATACTGGAGAAAAATTCCATGGATGTTGTAATAACCGATATTGTCATGCCCGGTGCAAGCGGCATCGATTTGCTGGATTTTGTCAAGAAATATAACAATACGGATGTAATTGTCATGACAGGATTTACAAAAGGATTAAAATATGAGCAAATTATTGAAAAAGGCGCGTGTGATTTTATTCAGAAGCCATTATCTCCCAAAGAAGTTGTAATCAGACTCAAAAGGGTATTGCGGGAGCGAGCCGTCCTCGCCGAACGTGACAATTCTGAAGAGAGGTTAAAAAGGAGTTTTATTAAGTTGGGAAGAATTTTAAATGAAACCGTCAATGCGCTCGGGGCAGCGCTGGAAAAACGCGATCCTTATACTTCCGGACACCAAAAGCGTGTGGCGCTGCTTGCCGGCGCTATTGCTGAAAACATGGATTTTTCAACAGATAGAATCGAGGGGATCCGTATTACGGGGCTGCTTCACGATATCGGCAAAATATCCGTTCCTGCCGAAATACTGAACAAGCCTTCCACATTAAGTGTGAACGAGATGAATCTTATCAAAGAACACCCCACATTTGGATATGATATATTGAAAGACATTGAATTTGAACAGCCTGTTGCACAGATTGTATTGCAGCACCATGAGGTGATTGACGGTTCCGGTTATCCGATGGGGCTGTCTGGAGAATCAATATTGCCTGAGGCGCATATACTTACTGTTGCGGATGTGGTTGAGGCAATAGCATCGCACCGCCCTTACCGGCCGGAATTGGGTATCGCTGCGGCTTTAGGAGAGATTGAGCAAAAAAAGGGAATTCTGTATGATGTTAACGTGGTGGAAACGTGTATATCTCTCTTCATGAACAAGGGGTATACGTTTCAATAGATCGGATTCCCCAGAGTTTGCTCCGGGGTAAAGCTCTGGGGCTAAGCCCCCCCCTCCGCTTCGCGGTGTCCCACCTGTCAGGGGGGATGCGTGATACATCGGCATCGCAAAGTCTCACATGGCAGGGGAGATGTCACGGAGTGACAGAGGATTCTATTCTTGATACCCCGGTCTTCAGTCAGGGGTAGTTCATGAATTGTATGGCGCACTATTGAGGAATACATTTTGATGGATATTGAAAAGCATAAAATTCTTACTATCGATGACAATCCGGAAATCCACGATCTGGTAGAGAGGACACTTCAGGGCACAGAGTTTTCCGTCCTGAAGGCGAACAGTGGGCGCGAAGGTATCCTGATTGCGAAAGAAGAGCATCCGGCGGTCATTTTGCTGGATATCATGATGCCTGATTTTGATGGATTCATGACCGGAAAAGTATTGAAACGGAATATTAATACGAAATTTATCCCGATTATATTTCTCTCGGCAAAAAAAACAAAAGAGGATATCAACAAAGCAATACAAGCCGGGGGATCAGATTATATAATGAAGCCTTTCAGCCCGAGCGATCTATTAACTCGTCTTCGCCGTACCGTTCAAGCAACGGCTATTCATCGATCCCGCGACTCGAAAAAAACAGTGGAACATGTTAAAGCCAAGACTGCGCCACAGGGGGAACGAGACAAGCCGTTCCTTGATATTTCGATGAAGGGAAAGGTCGTTGTTATCCGTTCAGATTTGAATTCCATACTCCTTGAAAACTGTAAAGTCTATCGTGATGCGTTTGTGAATATAATATCTGACGGAAAATTCCGGATCGTACTCGACACAAGCGCCCTTTCAGCTATTGACGGCGCCGGCCTGGCATTGCTCATATCTGCCAATGAATCGTTAAAAAAATATGGCGGTGGACTCAGATTGATTTATCCGCCACAGGATATAAACAAACAGTTCTCATTTATCAACCTCAGCGATTTATTCACTCTGAAAAACGATATCGAGTCGGCGCTCAAGAGTTTCGGCGAACAAGAAACAGAAGAAATAAGCGATGACACAAACAATGAATTAAATGTCTGTTTGTCATGTACGTTCGTCAACGCCCCAAAAGCACGGTATTGCAGCTTTTGCGGCTCGAATCTCGTTTTAGGAAAAGGCGAGGAAGTGCTGACGGTTTTAAGCAGTCTTCTGTCTAAAAGAATCTTTGCGGAAACCCAAACACGTGATATCACACATATCAACCGCCAGCGAAAATTTGAAGACGAGGGATATTCAATCCCATCCGAATTTATTGTTGAAATTGTGGATGGAAACTTGAACATCTCATACAAGAGTGGCCGAACCGATACAAGTTTTTTTGAATCTCAAGAGCGTATCGGTATCCATGCCCCGGTTATTGATAACAAATTTGTTCCTATCAGAACCGGAATGTCTGTTCGGCTTGCCAACCCACAGGTCGGAACGCAGGCGCGTGTCACAACAACCATCGATTCGGTAGACCCCAGCAAGGGAACAATCTACGTTCATTACAACGAAGATTCTCTCGCGCTTCACTCGATGAAGAATTTTTCCGTTGCGCCGAAAAATCCATTTGCAGTCAACTTTACTGTTCCCACACTTCAACATGCAGGAGAAATATATTCGGCCAGGATACTTGAACTGAGCAGAGTAAGGATGATTGTTTTTGCCGAAAAAGAACTGCCGCTGAATCAGTGTATGGCGCTTAATTTTTCACTTCCGGGCGACATACGGATTTCATCACCGCTTGCGGTCGCTCAGAAAGGTCGGCAACGGTACATGTACAATATCGAATTCCGGCTGGTTGACGAAAAAGAAAGCACACTGATCACCAAGTATATGTATAAACGGCAAATTGAACTTGCCAAGAGTGATAGGGAATAAAGGATGAATATAAAAACTGGTTTTGCGATGCTTTATGGACTCAGGGCAGGGGGGCATGTAACAACGATTATTGGCTCTATGATTATGGAATTTAAAAAACATTTGTATTGTTATGCTAATCATTGATTATATATGCTAATATGTCGTACGTATAATACATGCATATTCCGGTTGAGGAAATGTGAATTCTGTGTGGTTTTAATGGCTTTAGGAATAATGGGGGGTGTTCATGTGGTGTTTTACACAAATCCAGATAATTTTTGAAGAATATTGGAACAGACAGAGCAAACGGATAAGCTGTATAAAGACGATGGGGTTTTTTGTTGCTTTTCTCCTCATCTTCCCCGTGCACTCGTTTGTTTGGGCGCAAGTGGATTATTCGCTTTCCGATGCGCCCCTCAGCTCCGCCTGCGAGTATGATTATCCTCCGTTCTGCATTGTTGAGGAGGATGGCGCAGTAACCGGCTTTTCGGTTGAACTTCTTCGCGCCGCCATGGCTGCGATGGGACGGGAAGTGAGTTTCCAGACGGGGACCTGGGGGCATGTCAGGGGGCTTCTTGAGCGGGGTGAAATCGATGCGCTGCCGTTGGTGGGCCGCACGCCCGAACGGGAGGCTCTCTTTGACTTCACGGTTCCCTACATGTCTCTCTATGGAGCGATTGTCGTCAGACAGGATGCACAAGGGATACAGGATTTGGCGGACTTGAAAGGACGCCGAGTCGCCGTGATGAAAGATGACAACGCCGAGGAATTCCTCAGAAGAGAAGAACGCGAGTTCGAGATATACACAACGCCCACGTTCGAGGATGCCTTCCGCGAGCTCTCAGATGGCCGCTGCGACGCCG
The DNA here is from genome assembly GCA_964497605.1 of uncultured bacterium. Lineage (GTDB taxonomy): Bacteria > Latescibacterota > Latescibacteria > Latescibacterales > Latescibacteraceae > Latescibacter. The sequence continues at coordinate 5,837 of CAZCDQ010000081.1, read as the reverse complement.
TGGTCACCCAGCGGCTCGTGGCTCTTCGCCTCATTCAGGATACCGGTCTCACCAATGTGCGCGTTGTTAACAGGCCGCTCGAGGAATTCCGCCAGGATTTCTGTTTCGCTGTCACGGAAGGCGACCGGGAAACGCTGGCGCTCCTGAACGAGGGGCTTGCCCTGGTGATGGCGGACGGCACCTACCGCCATCTTCACGCGAAATGGTTTGCTTCAATGGAGTTGCCAACCGACCGCCGGATAGTGTTCGGCGGCGACTATAACTATCCTCCTTATGAATATCTTGACGAAAATGGTCGTCCGGCGGGTTACACTGTTGAACTCACACGAGCGATTGCCCGGAAAATGGGAATTGATATCGAGATTCGTCTCGGCCCCTGGTCGGATATTGTCGAGGACCTTGAGCGCGGTGAAATCGATGCTATTCAAGGCATGTTTTATTCGCCGGAACGCGACCTGAAATTCGATTTTTCCCAAGTCCATATGGTGAATCATTATGTGACTGTTGTCCGAAAAGGGGAAGGCCCTCCTCCATCATCGGTCGAGGAATTGAGAGATAAACGCATTGTTGTACAAAAAGGTGATTTTATACATGAGTATCTCGTTGAGAACGGCTTTTCCAGCCAGATAACAACCGTTGAAACTCATGAAGATGTGCTTACAGCGCTACACGAGGGCAATTTCGATTGTGGTGTAATGGTGCGAATCAGCGCGATGTATTTTATCGAAAAGCATGGTTACACCAATCTTATTCTCGGGAAACAACCGCTTCAAACAGCTGACTATTGTTATGCCGTCCATCCGGATCAAGGGGCCCTTCTCGCACAGCTCAGTGAGGGATTGAAAATCCTTAAAGAATCCGGAGAATATCAGCGTATTTACGAAAAATGGATGGGCGTATACGAGGAACGGCCGATAACGCTCCTGACAGCCCTGCGATATTCAGCATTGGTTATTGTTCCCCTTATTATCATTATCGCCGGATCGCTATTATGGTCATGGTCATTGCGAAAGCAGGTTGCGCGGAGAACAGAGGAATTGCACGAGAGCGAAGAATTTCAACGCGTCATGATCGCATGTTCTCCTATGGCGCTCTATAGTGTCGATATGGCGGGAAACGTGTTGAGCTGGAACAGCTCGGCGGAAAGGATTTTCGGATGGCCTGCTGATGAAGTAATAGGCAAACCTTTACCATTCGTGCAGGAAGACAAGAAAGATGAATTCGATGCGCTGCGCGAGGAGGCTTTGCATGGTGGTGGATTCAGAGGCAGAGAGTTGATTAGACAACGAAAAGACGGATCTCTCGTACCATTAAGCATTTCTGTAGCACCTCTCCGCAACCAGGAAGGCAAAACGATCGGTATTATGTCGACGACTGAGGATATAACTGATCGAAAACAGGCAGAAAATGAACTCCGTGAAAGTGAATCGAGATGGCGGAGTTATTTGGAAAGCGCTCCGTACGGTATATTTCTCGCAGATGAAAATGGGAAATACCAACAGGTAAATCCGGCGGCTTGCCATATAACGGGTTATGATGAGACAGAACTTCTCTCAATGAGCATTCCTGATTTGCTGGCGCCTGAATCCCTTGAAGAAAGTTTCGCAAGTTTCACCGAGTTGAAGAAAAATGGACGGTCTTTTGTCGAATGTCCGTTTATTACAAAAACCGGAATGCAGAGGTGGTGGTCGGTATCTGCGGTCAAACTATCTGAAACACAATTTTTAGGCTTTGTCGAAGATGTAACCGAGCACAAGCAAGCGGAAAAAGAGATTAAAGATTCTGCCACTCGCTGGAACAATACGTTTGATGCCATATCGGATATTGTTTGTGTTATTTCGAAAGAGCATGAGTTCCTTGAGATCAACGCGTCTGGCCTTAAGCTTTTAAACATCCCCAAAGAAGACATTATCGGGAAAAAATGCTATGAGCTTATTCATGGGGCAGACAGTCCGATTCCGATATGTCCCTGCAATGCCGTCCTTGAAACGCATAAGCCTGAATTTGTTGAATATGAGGATAACGGCCGATATTACATGCTGTCTGCATGGCCAATCGAATCTGGGAGCGGCAAAGTGCTTTCGTTTGTGCATATTATTGCGGACATAACCGATAAAAAAACAGCCGAAGACGAAAGAAAACAGATTCAAAATCAACTGGTGCAGGTGCAGAAGATTGAAACGGTCGGACGGCTCGCTGGCGGCGTGGCGCATGATTTTAATAATCTCCTCACAATTATCTCCGGCAACAGCGAACTCGCTCTTGCTGATATCACACCTGATCATGCCCTGCACCACCACTTAGTGGAAATTCAGACAACCGCCAAACGGGCGAGCCAGATTACGAAACAGCTTCTTGCTTTTTCAAGGAAACAAACGGTAGCGCCGAAAGTTACAAATATAAATGAACTGGTAGCTTCTCATCTGTCGATGCTGAAGCGGTTAATCGGCGAAGATATCGAAATTATTACAAATTTCACCCCTGATTTGTGGAATATCAAAATCGATCCGACACAGATCGATCAAATTCTGATGAATTTTGTAGTGAATGCCCGTGACGCTATCGACGGAGTAGGCTCCATCACTATTGAAACAGAAAATGTGACGCTGGATGAAGCATATCAGGAAAAGAAAATGTACGCTCTTCCCGGAAGCTATGTTTTGCTGATATTTTCGGATTCCGGCGCTGGTATGGATGCCGAAATCAGAGATAATGTATTTGAACCGTTTTTTACCACAAAAGGGCAAGGGAAAGGTACAGGACTTGGGTTGTCAACAGTCTATGGTATTGTAAAACAGAATAACGGCTTTATTAATGTATACAGTGAACCAGGCATGGGCACCACATTCAAGGTTTATTTTCCGCGCTATGAAGGTGACACAGAGGAAAAAATTGTACCCAAAAAGCAAGACTCGATAACCGGCAACGAGACCGTGTTGGTTGTCGAGGACGACGAAATGATCATCGAACTTGCAAAACGGTTTCTTGAGCGATATGGTTATACGGTTATTTCATGCTCAACCACAACCGAAGCCATTCAGCAGGCTAAAGACTATCCGGAAGCCATCCACCTGCTTCTTACCGATGTTGTCATGCCGGAAATGAACGGCAAAGAACTGCAGGAGCAAATTATAAAGCTGAAACCTGACATTAAAACAATTTTTATGTCAGGATATACAGCCAACGTTATCGCACATCGGGGCATTATTGATAAAGGGGTGAATTTCATTCAAAAACCGTTTAGAATGAAGGAACTTGTCGATAAAGTACGCGAAATATTGGACAATACTACAGAAGAGTAAGTTGTCATGAACAGTTTTCAGTTTATAATATCACGTTCCTGATATTGAGATAATAGCGAGCGTTTTCGACTGGATGATCCGACCATACTCTTCATACTCCAGCGTGCCCTCGGCATCATAGCGTTTTACGCCATACCTTGTCCAGAACACAATGCTTACGGCAAACCCGTCATTTGGATCATCGAACGTGAAAGATACCGAGTGATCCGACACGTCGCATATAAAATCCCCGCTGGGATTGAACGGCCAGCCTTCGTATTTTGTATTAGTGAGAGGGACCATTTCTGGATCTTCGAATGTATAGATAGTTGTTGTACCGTTATCTTCTTTGCGCGTGAATGTTTTATTGCTCAATGACCCACTGCCGGTGAGCGTAAGTGTTCCCGGTGTGCCTGGTTTTATGTCATAAATATGATAGCTTCCTTCCTGGCCGACAAACGCATCTTCGATTTTAGAGGTGAGGCTGAAGGATGCGGTATAACTCATGCTGGTAATCTCACCCCAGTCTGTTGCAAGATTGAATGTTGAGCTGACTGTAGACTGTTCAGTGACGGTGAATATTCCGGCTTCGCCTTCGATCTCACCGTTTTTGATCACCACGTTACCTGTCGTAGCGTTCTCAGGAACCGTGACCGTGATTTGCGTGTCACTCCACGATTCTTCGTCGACTTTTGCTTCGATGCCATTGAATTTGACCGTAGTGTGTTTGGGTATCGCCCCGAAACCATGCCCCTTCAATATCACTTCCGTACCCGTAGCGCCACTTTCCGGCTTCATGGAACTGATCACAACCGGCCTTGGATCGATCGTGAAACTGACGGCAGAATCCTCGGTGAGAGTGCCATCGAGCATCGCCCGGACAATGAATGAATATTCAGCACCATTTTCCCCGTTCCATAGAAACTCATCAACCGGTATATCATCGAATGTGAAGCGCGACGTGCTGTTAGGTGGAAGAGTCATCTGCTTATTGACTGAGTAATAGGCGCCTTTCACGGTCAGACACACCACATCCAGCCATACGCTTAGCTGGTGCGTATCCGTCCGGGATGAATTGACAATTTCGATATCGCCACCCTGCTTGAGCACGCTGACCTCGCCGGGGAGAGACTGCACCGTTTTCTCTTCACGCTGATCAACCATGGCGTAGCCATTCTCATTGGTGTAATCCCAGCGGTACTTGAATATCTTTGAGGCAGTATCATAATCGGTCGGCGGACGATTGAACTGGAGCGCTCCGTTCATGAGATTGACTGTGACGGGCGGCCGTCCTGCATCCAGGGATTTTGGTACCGAGAGACAGACCATGAATTCCCCGGATTTCATGCTTGAAACCATATTGTTCCATGTCCGGGCTTTATAGCCGATTGCACTGGTGGTTGTGCTTGCAGGATCATGAATATAAAAAGTGTCGCCATCGTAGCCAACAATGACAACGGCGTGGGCCCATGCGGTGCTGTGGACAGCCACCGGGTATCCCCGCACACCGATTTCACGTTTCAGGTAATCTTTCATCACCCGGTAATTTACCGCATCCCAACTGCAGCGGTCAGGGGTAGCTCCGGTGCGGCTTTGTATGAGTGAAGCGATGGCGCCGCTCATCCGGAATTGATAAGATGAAATACCGGCCTCATCCACGCCCATCGCACCGATGATGTCGGTGATCTCACGGCGCTTTTCAAAATTCACCGCCTGACTGACCATCTGAAGCGATACTGCCCAGCAATACTTGGATTCTCCCTGGCCGTAATAAGGTACTGTAAGTGGACCCGCTGCCGAAGGCGGTGTTTCCCCCAATAACCATTCCATGAATCCAGTTGAAAAATGCGCCATCGGCAATATCGCCATAGCGGTGCCGTCTATCAGTTCTACCGTACACGCAACCATTTCCTTCGCCCCGGTCGTTTCGTCTATGTATCCACCAAAGACCATACTTGAATCGGCAACGGTCATTCCTTCAGGTAAAGGTATCCGGACCTCTACCGGCGTATCGAATGTGGTGATATCTCCGGTGCAGGTGAATATCTCACGGGTTATTGAAGGGTCAGCTTCACCATATGTTGTTGGATCAATGCGTGATATGGTAAATGTGCTTGCCTTAGAGAGAGTGCCTTGAGGAAACGAAACACTCATGCCGCTGGAAAGGATAATCTCGCCCCCTGTTTCATCGATTACGTTCGATTTCGTTTCGAGGACCGTGTGACCGTTATTTTTATCGTCGACAGGGCCTGTCGGATTGCCAGCATTATCCGAACAACCTGACATGATCGTACAGCACGCAATGAGCGATGCAAATAACATTTCCCTAATTTTTACCACAATCGTTCTCCGCAGTGTTTTTTATGAAGACTCTCATCAAAATTATCAAGCCGACAACATACCCACGTTCAGGCGCACATCAAAATGATATTTTTTTTGATGTACCGGGAAGAATGCCTTATTTTTGCCAGAATGGGTGAGAGAATGCAAAAGTTTGTGCCCTGAAAGAGAGAATCATTTTCCGCAACATCGTTTGTATTTCTTGCCGCTCCCGCA
>CAZCDQ010000080.1:0-15963 GCA_964497605.1 uncultured bacterium | reverse complement strand
CGTTCATAAATACTTCGCAGATGTCATATGTAATTATCTCTTCGTTTTCATCGAATCCGTGCATGCCGACCATACGGGCGTTATATCCGCATGAAAGTGCAAGCTGGCAAAGTAGTGCGCTGTAATGTTTGCTTGTTCCACCGATTCCGTTCTCACGCCGGAGCTTTGTAATGATTTCCGCGGAAGGCCCGGGATCGGTCTCACCATCCGGCATCGTGCCCCCCTCCATGAAATCGTGAACATAAACCATCAGTGCGATGATATTATCCCATTGACTTTTATTGTCATAATCGACGACTGTGCCAAGACTGTGACTTTCGAAGAGACTGTTCAGCGCGGCGAGATCATTTTCGTAATCAAAAGGATATTTTGGCCGCCACGGCATTCCGGATGTGATATGATAGACACTATATGGGTACAGCCCATCCCGATTCATCGCCTCAAGAGCAGTTTCCGTATCGATCGTATATACGGGCGGCGAGGTTTTCAAATCGCCCATGAGGGTAAGTTTTTTCTTTTTGACGCTTTCGAATTCACTCTCGGGATGAAATTCATCGAGTTGGCCGGTCATGAGTTCAGGGGTAGAGGTTTTTACATTTTCCGAACGCTCCTCGGATATGGGTTGTTCCGGCGGTTTTTCAGGTGAATTATCACAGGCAAAAACACAACTCAATACAAACATATATACAATAAAATCTTTTTTCAATAATCTCTCCCAAAATCATTATGTCCACACTTGACTATTCTTTAAACTAATATTCGACGGGGAAATTTCGACACCGAATTCCCATTTTATCAATGTACATAAAAAGAGAAAAAAAATAAACATGTTTTTTTAGAAAGTATAATCGGTTTGAAGCGTTATTTCATTCGTTTTTGTGGATTCGTCCGAATCGGCAATCCGATAACCGAGCGACAAGGGGCCGCCGGTGAGCACGAGCGATGCTGCCGAGCCTTTTCCCCAGACAGCTCTTGTGTATCCTCTTCCGGGAACATCGTACTCGTAGCGGTAAAAACGCGCATCGTAACCAGGGATATCGAAGATACCTACAGTTACACTGCATTTGAACCGCTCCATATAGGAAAAGAACTGCAAATCGGCATACATTCCGCCATCGCCGCTGCTTTGAGACCATGCCGCGGACGATCGTATGCCGGTTCGTGATCCGGCGCTCAGTATACGTTCAGCCTGTGCGCGGCAGCTCCATCGGCTGTTGTACTCGGACGATCCGGTCACCGAACGGGCGATCAGACGCCCCGACAAAAGTTGCGTAATTCGTGTCTGAAACAGCACATTCAGTCTGCGCCGCGATGACGGCATCGGATCGGTAAATGTCCGTGATAATGTCCGTGCGAGGTCCATTGAAACAGTGACTCTCGACCTATGCGGCAGTTTTGTCCGGAACGCAGTATAGATGCCGCGTTCGTTCGTGGTAGAGCCGAATGATGAAAATCCTCCTGAACGGAGGGGATGATAACCCGCAGTGTAATTACGGAACAGCACACTGCCTGAGGTATCTGCGTTTTTCACACGAATGCCCGCGGCGGATGCGTGTTCATCGTCCGAGCTTACGGCATGTTCAAAAAAGAGGGTTGTCAATCCTGCCGTCACAGTGCCGTCAATGGTGACATATCCGAAATTAGCGCCTTTCGGATCGTTGACATTTCGCGGATCTTCCCTTTTCCCAAGCGGGGGATCGTATCTCGAGATGATGCCGGCGATACCGAACAAATACGAGCGACTATCGCCGAATGCTGTCCGTATTGTATGGATCGTTTCCGTCAGGTTTTCACGTGGTGAATTGGTAATGTGATATCCGCCAGTCCTCACAGTAACCGCTTTCCCGGATTCGTCAAGGGTTGCGTCGAGACTGCGCCGCGAGGTGAATAGTTCCGCTGTCAGGTTTCCACGTTTAACCGATACATACCCGCCGCGGAGAAAAAGCGTTTCGTCGAAAAGAGTATTCCCGACCATCGCCGAATTACGGGCAATGACATCGGTGCCGTTTGCATAATTCCTTCCATATCGTGAAAACACCAGATGCTGTCCGAATGACGGCCTGTAATCGCCGAGGACGACATGCGTAGCGCCAGAATCGAATTTGAGCGACACATTCGCTGAAAACAAATCGAACGCTCTCGGCTCGAATGGGTCCCGTTCACCGACTGCGGTGATACGAATATTATGTTCGGTTTCGATACCGGTTTTCACATAGTATTTGCTATCCGCTGCCGATTCAGATTCCGGCTTGTGCACAAAGCCGTTTCGTATGTATCCGGAAATATTTCCGTATTCGGGAACCTGAGTCTCGCCTGCAAGGTGGGAGAGAATCATCGTTTGCAAAGGACTGATGCCGGGAATCTTGTCGACATCATCAATTATATCTGCGGGGTAGGGTAGTGAATTGCGGTAACGGATAACGGCGTCCGCAGATACGGTGTCAAATGCCGGCAAGGATGCGGTCGAATGGGCAGTGGCGGTTTCGAGAGAGAACCGATTAGGTAGATCGGACAGAATATCTTCGAAATTCAGTTCATCACCTATAAAACTGTCAGATGGGTCGGAACGGGATAATGCAGAATATGCTCCGAAAAGAATGATGAGAATCAATATAAAATGCCGGTCCGATTGGCATCTCATCGGATTACAGGCAGGGACGGTTTATCGGTTTCAAATGACTCTCCGGTGATCGTATTAATCTGGTTATTGATCGTATCGACATTCAATTCGTAGTTTCTGCCGTTAAGAACATGGACGAATCCGACTGCGTTGTTTGTATGGCGTTCGGGATCGATACTGATATCGGTGGAAATTCCTTCAAATCCCTTGATCGTTTCAAGCATGGAAACAAGGGAACCAGGATCATCTGCCCCGTTTTGGAGACTGTGGATCAGCAGTCTGCAAGCATCGGCGCCTTTAGTGTACGGGATGTTGTTCGGATCGGTACTTTCCGAAACGCTCGGATTATATGATGAATCCTCACCGCCCAAGAGTTCACGCTCAGAGGCCACGATAATCGCGCCCTCGATATACCGCTCGTTTCCCCTGAATGCCCGGCGGTTGCTCCACCATCCCGAATCGCCGAGGATAACAGTGCGGATATTGTATTCCATAATAAGACTCGCGATACGGATTGCCTCCTCGGATGGCGCGGAAACGAAGATGCAGTCGATGGTCTCTATCGGCATCGGCCGCCGCTCCTCCGACAGCAGCACTTCCTGCGAGATGAACACTGTATCGGGAAACGCAGATTCAATATTAAAAATAACCATGCTGTCAGTACTCGCGGTGGAATGTGGAGCGCTTTCGCGGATTTTCGTAAAAAGGCGATCGCTGGAATCTGACAATTCCTCGACGATGATATCCGATCCAACATTGACGGCTCCGCGTTTTTCCATTTCCTCGATGACTGTTTCGAAAAACGTAATTCCCCAGGGATCGTTATCGGCGATCACCGCAAAATGGGTGAAATTTAGCGAGTCGTATGCAAGATTCGCGAGCGCTTCCGCCTGTACAACGGGATTGAAATTCAACTGAAAAATATAATTACCGATACCGGTCAGGTTTGCAGTTGTTGTGGTCGGCGCTATGAATGGAATACCGAGAGACTGCGACTCCACTGCGGCGGGAATGGTCGATTCGCTCATTATCGGTCCGATGATAGCAATAACACCATCCCGGGCAAGTTTCCGTGTTTTCAGTACCGCAGTGACCGGGTTCGATTTGGTATCCTCCACAACAAGTTCGATCGGGCGGTTGTTGACAAGCGGTTTGTTTGCAAACGTCGCCTGTACGCCGCTTAAAAGCGATTTTCCCATATCGGCATTGATGCCTGTGAGCGGTGCAAGCAGACCGATTTTCGGGACTTCGCCTCGCTGAAACACGTTGCGGAGAGTCCGTTGCGGTTGTGTTTGCTGGTGCGTCGCGGAGATTTGCGGCGTTGTCTGTCTCGGAGACTGCAGTGACGATTGTGCGGTTATCGGCGGGGCCGAAGAATCGCCGTCGGCCGTGCTACCATGCGGTTCGAACCGTTTGACGGGTTCAAGGCGGGCGGGATCGATACCGTTCTTAGAGAGTACACTGACAACCGTTTCACTGCCCGCAGCAGGCATAATGATATACTTCAATGTGCTGAGAGCGCGTGATCTGAGTTGGGCATTATTCGTTTTAGCGGCAAGGTCGGCGAGTATTTCCGCAGCGCGGCTAATGTTGCCCATTTTGAATGAACATGCAGCGGTGAGATAGAATGTCCAGTCGAAATACGGACTTGTTGTATAGAGGACACGATGTTCGGCAGCGGTGGATTCAGCCAGCTTGTAATCACCGAGATTGAAATATATTTTTGCGAGCATCATGTGAGATGGTACAACATATTCACTTGAGTTGTAATTATCGATGATGTCTTTGAAATCGAGACGCGCCGAAACGAATTTGTTTTGCCGAAAAAGCATAAGCCCCCGTTTAAAAAGAGGACCGGCGCCGTCGGTTTGGGCGAACGTTGTAGAATCCGCCACAAGAACGGCGATGAGCAATATGAGGAGTGCTGTTTGAAATGCTTTTTTTATGGGCATACCGTTTTCGATTTATAAATTGTAATTACCGAAATCTTCGGGGTCGATATTTCTCAGCCGTTTTTTCAGATCCATGATTTCAGCGCTATCATCATCCGGACCGAAATCGATATCGTCAGGATCGTCCGGACGGTCGAATTCGATAAGCGAGCTTTCTATTTCCTCGGAGATAAATACCGGAGATTCCATTTTCAGCGCCATTGCGACCGAATCGGAGGGACGAGCATCAATCTCGATGATAGAGGACTGATCGGCTTTAATATAGAATTTGGCGTAATAAGTATTGTCTTTCAGAGAGCTGATGACAATCTTTTGAAGTTTCGCATTGAAACCGTTCATGACCGATTTCATAAGATCGTGAGTGAGCGGCCGTTTATAGGAAACGCCGGAAAGATCGAGTGCGATTACCGCCGCCTCGTTGGGTCCAATCCAAATAGGAAGAACACGCGATCCGTTAACTTCTTTTAAAAGTACGACCGGCGATTTGAAAAGCGTATCGAACGCCAGCCCCGAAACATAAACCTCAAGCATAAGTATTCTATCCGTTTGATTTATATTGGTATGAAACAGTATCGGTTTATTTACTCCCGTACAACCCATACTTTGACAGTGGCTTTTACACCCTGGAAAATATCAATATCAGCCTCGAATACACCCAGTTCTTTGATTGGTTCTGCAATGCTGATCTTGCGGTGGTTGTAATCGTATCCCGCTTCTTTCAAAAGGTCGGAAATTGTCTGTGTGGTAATGGAGCCGAATAATTTCCCGTCATCGCCTACTTTTGCAACCGCGGTCAGAGAAATCTTTTCGATTTCAGCTTTCAGTTTTTCCGATTCAGATTTCTTCTGTTCAAGCTCTTTTTCCTTGCGGATTATTTCCATCTCGTAAATCTTGGTATTTGCAGGGGTTGCCATATATGCAAGATTCCGGGGGATGAGATAGTTGCGGGCGAATCCGGGCTTGACATCGATGATGTCGCCGGCGGAACCTTTGTCCTGTACATCTTCTCTAAGAATAATTTTCATTGTTGTTTCCTTTATCTCCGGTAGTTTTATTTAACGATGCATTCCTTAAATTAAACCAATTATCAAATATTCCTATGATGATTAAAAATATACTTAAAAATGCGAATGTAAGAAAAAATATAACCCAAAATACAACTTTAGGCAAGCGCCCAATTGAAAACCTGTTGATGTGATACATTACAATCGCAAGCCCCTGAATGCCGTACAATCCCGCCATCACGGCAAGCACATTCGAGATAAACGGCATGGTAGGTTCGTAACCGACCACAAAAAGAACACCGCCAAAAATCATTATCCATACAGCATTAAACGGCATTCTGAAATCATAGAACGGCGGAATGTCCTCTGCGTTTTCGTTGAATTTCACCATCACGATATTCGAGAGGTGAAACGATATCCAGGATAGTACGACACCGAACAATACGTAAAATGCAAATGCAAGCTGGAAAATATGGTCGAAAAAGTACATTGCATTTTCAAGTGTGGATTGGGCATCGTCCTCAGTCATAAACGTTTCGTAGATCGCCAGGGTATCCTCCCGGATTATTTCGAGGATTTCCGGTGGAACTCCGCTTATGATGATAGGTAGCCCGAATATCAGCGCAATAACGAATCCGGGAAAGGTAACCCCTACCATTCTCCGGGGAAACGACGACCCGAACCAGCGCTTTTCACCGAGTATGATGCCTGTGGCTGCAACCTTTAAGAATACAAGATATGTCACAGGATTTCCCGGGAAAATAAGCGCAAAAGAAACGGCTGTACCTATTACTGCGTAAAGTGACGATACTATCCAGCCGAATTTTCTGGTAAAAACTGCATAGCATACGACAAACGGCAGTTCTATAAGGATAATGGTCATCAGCTCAAGCAAGTACTGGGGCGCGTCGAATTCGCCGACTATATAAGTGAAAAGAAATCCCAGAAATGCGCTGAGCGCGGTGCCCGCAATCAGATACCCCGTCTGAGTCTTTTTGGTATTAATGACATTTACTCCGCTAAACGTGAAACGAATTATCTGATCGATTCGGACGTGAACGGCAGAATCGCCATATAACGAGCCCGTTTTATAGCGGTGGTCAGTTTACGCTGATGTTTAGCGCAGGTGCCCGACATACGTCTCGGAATAATTTTTCCGCGGTCTGAAATATAATGACGTAATTTCTTCTCATTCTTATAATTGAAATCGTTATCCTTGTTTTCACAGAATTTGCATACTTTTACTTTTATTTTACGGTCGCTATTCACCTTTTTCCTCCTTATCGCTCTCTTCGTCATTCGTTTCGACGGTTTCCTCGGCGTTATCCTCCGTAGCCGCTACTTCTTCAGTCTCACCGGCAGCCACTTCATCTTTAACCGTGTCTGTATCGTCCGTTTCGGTATCTTCCGCAAACTTATCAGTGGCGGCGGCCGGTTCGTTTCCTTCGGCAGCTTTTTCCGTTTCAACGTCAGTGACATCGTCTGAATCGATATCTGAATCATCCATATCGTCGGAGGCGGGAACGTTTTTTTCTTCCGTCTCGGCAGCATCTTTTTCTTTTGCTTTCTCATCGCTATCCGGATAGGAGCTTTCGCCTCGCTGTTTATCGTCGGTAAGATATGACGGATTCTCGCCGTCGAACAAAAGCGTCATATAGCGTAGAATTTTTTCATTAATCCTAAGTTCGCGCTCGAAGGATTTGATAATTGACGGATCCGCGGTGTAATAAAAGATGACATAGAAACCTCTGCTGCGTTTGTTGATTTCATGCGCAAGCGTGCGAAGTCCCCAGCGAACAATCTGTTCGATATTTCCGCCGAGTTTCTCAAGCGACGCGGAAAAAGTGGATATCAACCGTTCGCGTTCATCGGTATTCAGCGTACCGTCAATGATAAAGGTAGTGTCGTAACGTTTAATCATGAATCCTCCCTTTGGACACCGGCCCGGCATGCATCCGGGACGGAAGATGCCGGGCAGGGATACTGTGTTGTGATTTAGGAAACTGCTGTTGTTTATTTTTTTCAGTTCATTTATTTGCCCATTGCGACCAGAACCGGTGCAAGAACGAGAGAGACCACACTCATAAGCTTAATAAGAATGTTCATTGCCGGACCGCTTGTGTCTTTGAAAGGATCCCCGACAGTATCGCCGACAACGGCAGCCTTATGAGCATCCGAACCTTTGCCGCCCATCTCGCCCGTTTCGATATACTTTTTCGCATTGTCCCAGGCGCCGCCTGCATTTGCCATGAACAGAGCCATCAAAATACCGGTCACCGTTGCGCCGCCGAGAACGCCGCCGAGAGCCTCTCTGCCGAGCGTAAATCCGACAACCAGCGGAACAAGTACTGCTACAAGACCTGGAATAATCATCTCGCGAAGCGCCGCAGATGTGGAAATCTGGACACACCGTGCGGTATCCGGTTCGCCGGTACCTTCCATGATGCCGGGAATCTCGCGGAACTGTCTGCGGACTTCCTCAACCATCTTAAACGCCGCTCTTCCGACCGCGCTCATGGTATTTGCGGCGACAAAGAACGGAACGCAACCGCCGATAAGAAGACCGATGACAACCTCGGGATTTAGGAGGTTGACCGAAGTGATCCCCGCAGCCGAGGCATATGCGGAGAAAAGTGCAAGCGCCGTGAGAGCAGCAGAGCCGATTGCGAAGCCCTTTCCGATTGCTGCAGTCGTGTTCCCGAGCGAATCGAGTTTGTCGGTGATTGCACGGGTTTCGGGGCCGAGGCCACTCATTTCCGAGATTCCGCCGGCGTTATCGGCGATTGGACCGTAGGCATCGACTGTCATGGTCACACCAACGGTGGCAAGCATACCGACTGCGGCCATACCGATGCCGTAGAGTCCGGAGGCCACATATGAAACAAAGATCGCGATGCAGATCATAATAATGGGAGCGACAGTAGATTCCATGCCGATCGCAAGACCGGTGATAATGGTTGTCGCTGGGCCTGTTTTGGACGATTCGGCAATTTTAATAATTGGTTTTGAGCCAGTATAGTATTCGGTAATGAGTCCGATGAGGATACCGGAAATCGATCCTGCAAACACTGCCCAGAACGGGCCGGTAACGCCGGTTGCCGATTTGATGATAAAATAAGACCCGATAAGGAATAATCCCGCACCGATAAATGTGGAGTTTCTAAGCGCACTGCCGGGATCGAAATTCTTGAGTACGAGAATCGACAAAACGCCGATGAACGAAGCGATGAGGCCGAGCATGACAATCTGGACGGGAAGCTGCATGAACGCAACTCTCGAACCGACTATTACATCGCCGAAACGCATGGAAGCGGTTGCAGTTGCTGCGATAGCAAGAGTCGCAATCATCGACCCTACATAGGATTCGAAAATATCGGCGCCGAGTCCGGCGATATCGCCGACATTATCGCCCACATTGTCCGCAATCGTCGCGGGATTTCGGGGATCGTCCTCGGGAATACCGGCTTCGACTTTACCGACAAGGTCGGCTCCAACATCGGCGGCTTTCGTATATATCCCGCCGCCGATTCTTGCGAAAAGGGCGATTGAGGATGCGCCCATCGCAAAACCATTGATGATAGACGACTGTTCGGGTGAGCCGAAAATATTCACAAAGACCGACACACCGAGAAGTCCGAGACTTGCGACAGCAAGACCCATGACCGAGCCGCCGAAATATGCGATGGAGAGCGCTTTGCCCTGACCGGACTGATTTGCCGCCCATGAGGTTCTGACATTAGCGCGTGTTGCCGATTTCATGCCGGTGAATCCGGCAATGACGGAACAGACGGCGCCGCTGAGAAACGCAATCGCGGTATAAAGACCAATATTCGGAACATTGGAGTCTTTCGGCAAACCGAATGTAAGCGCAAAAAAGACAAGAACAATGAATATAAGCAGAACCGAATACTCTTGTCTGAGAAATGCCATCGCGCCCTCGTGGATTTTATCCGAAAGGCTTTTCATCGTATCGTTGCCGAACGGCTGTTTTTTTATCCACAGGTAAATGCCGAGTACGACGACGAAGCCGATGATACCCAGAATCGGAGCGAATTGGATGTTCATGGTTTTCTCCCAAATAAGTGTTTGTTTTGAGTTATGTATTTAAAGTGGTAACGATATTTTGTGCATCTTCAAATCCGCCGTGAATCCAAGCCTCCACAACATTTGCAGCGTTTTTCAGGGAATCCTCGAGTAAAACGAACTCGTCGGGATGAAATGAGCCCAGCACGTATTCAACCATTTCGCTACCGTCCGGGCGTGGGCCAACGCCGATTCTCATCCGCGGGAATTCGTTTGTTCCGAGGTGGCTGATGATGCTTTTAAGACCATTGTGACCACCCGCCGAACCTTTGTCGCGCAGTCTGATTCTACCGGTAGGAAGATCGACATCGTCGACAACCACCAAAACGTCCGAAAGGTCCTTTATTATACCTTTTGTTTTCATGCTTGCGAACGCTTTACCCGAATCGTTCATATATGTTGTTGGTTTGACAAGAAGAAACTGTTTTGAGTGGAGAGTTCCTTCTACCTGAACGAACGGGCCCGGGACTTTTTTGAATTTTCCTCTGATACTGAACAGGCTCAGAAAACCGGTCGACCCGCCTCGGCCAAATTCAGCATTTCTCAAATATTTGCCTTCGGCAATCCCGTCAAGCAGCATAAAACCGGTATTGTGCTTCGTTTTCTTGTACTTTTGACCGGGATTTCCCAGCCCGACAACAATAAGCAACCGGAATCTCCCAATTATTCCGCTTCTTCGTTTTCGGATTTCTTGCCGATGATCTCGGGTTCGGCCGCTTTTTCCTCAAGCTCGTCTTCGATCCCTTCAA
The DNA here is from genome assembly GCA_964497605.1 of uncultured bacterium. Taxonomy (GTDB): domain Bacteria; phylum Latescibacterota; class Latescibacteria; order Latescibacterales; family Latescibacteraceae; genus Latescibacter. The sequence continues at coordinate 5,555 of CAZCDQ010000080.1, read as the reverse complement.
TCCCTTCGATCCCTTCTTCCTCTTCCTCAACAACCACAATTCTTGGTGCGATAACATGAACGATAGTCCGTTCCTCTTCAGAAATAAACTCAAAATTTTCTGTCTGTAGGTCACTTACATGTAATGCATCGCCGATATTGAGGTCGCTAACGTCCACAACGATTTCTGTAGGGATATTTGTTGGTAGGCAGCTCACTTCGATCTTATGCATAATATGTTCAAGAATGCCGCCTTCGTTTTTAACGCCTTCCGCCTCACCCTCGATATGGACAGGAATCTCGACGTTAATTTTTTCATTGAGATTGATGTGTTTTAAATCCACATGAATGATATTATCGGTAATCGGATCATGCTGGATGTCGTAAATAAATGTTTTTGCGCTCTTTTTGCCACCATCGACAGTCAGATCGACAATAACGTTTCTTCCCTCTGCGTGCAGCAGTGTCGTCAGGTCTTTACAGTTTATAGTAAGCGACTCGGTATCGACACCGGCCCCATAGAGAGTAGCGGGAATCAATCCTTCCTCGCGCAGCCGTTTCGCTGCCTGTTTGCCGGTTTGTTCCCTGGTATGTGCACTTAAAGCTTCCGCCATTATGCCTCCAGATTGAAAGGTATGAATAGTGGCTGGGGCGGGAGGATTCGAACCTCCGAATGCAGGCTCCAAAAACCTGTGACTTACCGCTTGTCGACGCCCCATCCTTGGTTTTTGTAATCAGTTTATAAAAATACATAAAAAAAGTATTAAAGTCAAATATTTTCAGAGGTTCTAACGTATTGTTTCACTAACCTCGCCACTGTACCGTACCTCGCCTCCATCAGACTTCTAATCCAGTAAAAGCAAGTTCGTTGTCACGGTATTTTTTTACTTTTCACCGTTCGGAAGTAACAATCGCGTTTAAAGAGTTATAAGGCGTCTTGACATTTGTTCTTATTTCGATATATTTAAAAAACCCAAATTTGGCAAATCCAACGAAATCATAAGTCAAAATCTCAATGATCTCGTTAGTTGTTCTGAGAACAATCGTTTCGGTCGGTTCTTCTCACCGGTAGGGTGGGTGACAGTGTGGTATTGCTGCAGATTATGCTGCGGAGAATTGTACGAAAAGAACTATAAACTTTTTACATTCATTTAAAGGTTGGAATATTTCTATGCAAAATAACGGGAATTCGCCGAAAACACTATCGGTTACCGATGCTATTGCAGTCGTTGTCGGTGTTGTGGTCAGCGTCGGTATTTTCAGAACACCTTCAATCGTTGCGGCGAATTCCGGCTCGGAAACGACCATGTTGCTTCTGTGGATAGTCGGCGGTATCGTATCGCTTGTCGGCGCGCTTAGCTATGCGGAGTTGTCCTCGGCATATCCTCATGCGGGCGGCGATTATCATTATCTGTATCGCGCCTACGGCCGCGCCGCGGCGTTTTTATTCGCCTGGGCCCGGATGACGGTTATTCAGACCGGAACTATTGCGGTAATGGCCTTTCTTATCGGCGATTATGCCTCAGAGGTTGTCTCATTCGGAGAATATACCTCGTCGATATACGCCGCGCTCACCATCGTTATCCTCACAGCAATCAACGTTATAGGCGTCCGTTTGGGAATGAAGACTCAGAAAGCCCTTATTGTCTCGATCCTGCTCGGTATTCTTTTTGTTGCGGTTTCCGGCTTCTGGAGCGCACCTCGTGCCGCCACGGTGGAATCTCCCTTGATGCTCTCAGCCGCGAATCTCGGTACCGCAATGATATTTGTACTGTTCACCTACGGCGGTTGGAACGAGGCCGCGTATCTTTCCGCCGAAGTGCGTAATCCCGGCCGGAATATGGTGCGTGCGCTCCTATACAGCATAGGTATTATTACATTGATATATTTAGTTGTAAATTACGTATGCATGAAAAGTCTCGGTTTAGTTTCGATGGCCGAATCCGAAGCGGTCGCGGCGGATCTGATGCGAAGTGTTCTCGGCGAACCCGGCGCCCGATTTATCAGTGTTCTCGTCGTTGTTACCGCGCTCAGCACTATGAACGGAGTGATTATAACCGGCGCGCGGACGAACTATGCGCTTGGATGCGACTTTTCGCTTTTCGGATTTATCGGGGGTTGGAAAGAATCGCGCGGTACGCCAGTTAATGCGCTTCTGATACAAGGCGCGATCGCGCTTGTGCTTGTGCTTTTGGGAACCGCCACAAAGAGCGGATTTGAGATGATGGTTGAATACACGACACCGGTGTTCTGGTTTTTTTTCCTACTCGCCGGGATATCGTTGTTCATACTTAGAAAGATTGAACCCGACCGGGAGCGTCCGTTCAGAGTGCCGATGTATCCGTTGACACCTGCGCTGTTCTGTGTATTCTGTGCGTATATGCTGTATTCGAGTCTGGCATATACCGGTACAGGCGCGTTGATAGGTGTTGCCGTGCTTCTTGCGGGAATACCGCTTTTTGTGATACAGATGCGGAGAAAATAAGACTTACCATAAAAGGACGGTTGGATGAAACAGCTTGCAGTTGTCGCAGCTGTCGCAGTTATGTTCGTTTTGACGCAGGTCGCGCATAGTCAGGATTTTATCATCGATCAGGATGTGCCGTATGTTCCGACGCCGGTAGGGGTTGTCGAGGAAATGCTCAAGATGGCGAATGTAACCGGTGACGACATTCTATACGATCTCGGGTGCGGGGACGGCAGGATTGTGATCACCGCCGCAGTAAAATATGGAACGCACGGCATCGGATTAGACATCGATCCCGACCGTATCGCAGAAAGCAGAAAAAACGCTTACGAGGCTAATGTCATCGGCAATGTGCGGTTCTATCTGAAAGATATGTTCATTGTCGATATCAGCGAAGCCACAGTGCTCACCCTGTATCTACTCACCTCGGTCAATCTCAAGCTGCGGCCGAAAATACTCGCCGAACTCCAACCCGGGACTCGTGTGGTCTCGCATAACTACGCGATGGGAGACTGGCGCCCGGACCGTAATAAAGACATCGGCAGCCACACGGTCTATTTCTGGGTGGTTCCGGCGAACATTTCCGGAACATGGGAATGGCCGCTTGGTGAATCTCCGAATATGCGGACATATACCGCCCTATTGGGTCAGCGTTTCCAGCGTGTCAGCGGACATGTGGAATCGTCCGGAGGAAAACAGCCGGTTATCGGCACGCATCTGAAAGGCGGGGATATGAAATTCACTGTCGCGGAAACGGTGAACGGCGAAAAACAAGAGATGCATTATGCTGGTGCGGTTCACGGCAACATCATCGAGGGGACGGTGACAATGTTTTCAGACGGAACAGCGACGGAAAAGCCCTGGCGGGCAGTCCGGAATCCCGGTACGATGACGCCGATTGATGAATAACATGATACCGTTTTGTAAAAAGAGAGGAAATCCGGACATTCAGAACAATAACCGCGCATGAACCGCGCATGCGGGCGCAAAGTGGGCGAGAGACATGTCTGCGGAACGGTAATAATTCAAAAGACCCGCCAACAATACGGCGGGTCTTTTGTTAATGCTATTAGAGCATATACTACTTAAGCCTTATATTTTTTCGGCTGACGGCCGGGGTTGAGGCTCCACTGGCGGTCGTGAGCGGATTCATCGTTCCATTCGTCCGTCGGTTCGAACCAGCCAGTCTCTTTAATCATCAGCTTCCGTGCCATTTCAAGATTCAAATCATATCCGAGGCCCGGGCCGGTTGGCGTGTGAATGTAGCCGTCCTTAACAAGCGGTCCTTCCAGTCCGTCGAACAGAGCATCGTATCCCTCGTTGGTTTCGTCCACATGATGATGTTCGAGAGCCATGAAATTCTCGGTAGCCGCGGCGGTGTGGACGCTTGCGAGCATCATCGGCGGCAGTCCTGCGTTGTGAATCATCATATTAATGCCGTGCTCCATCGCGAGATCGCCGACTTTCTTCATCTCGAGACAGCCGCCGCACGGGCCGATATCCGGATGACACATAGAGATCGCTTTTTTCTCGAAAAGAGGCCTGAAATGGTCGACGCTGAATATATCTTCGCCGGTGAGAATTGGTGTTTTGACCGCATTTTTCAGGCGCACATACTGATCGGTGAGTTGCCAGGGAAGCATATCCTCGAGATACGCGAGATTGAATTCCTCGAGGGCGTTCGCGATCTTTATGCAGTCCTCCACAAGGAAGTGACCGGTATGGTCGATTGCAAGGGGTACCTCCATGCCGATAATATCGCGAACGGTGCCGACAAATTCTTTAACAAGTCCCAATCCTTTGTTAGTAATCCTGATACCTTTGAACGGGTGCATAAGTTTATTGAACGGAACATTCATGTATTGATTATAGACCGCCTGCTCGTTGCCGGGAGGGAAGGTCAATGCGCCGGGGACTTTCCCGAAAATATTTGTAATCTGGACATCCATTTTGAGATATTTGTATCCCATTTCCATACGCTCTTTTAACCGGTTTCCGAGGACTACGGGATCGTTTGAACCAGTAGTATCGCAGTATATCATCACTTTATCTCGAAATCGACCGCCGAGTAACTGCCAGACTGGTGCGCCCCAGGCTTTTCCGGCGAGATCGCAGCATGCCATTTCGATGGAGGATACTCCTGCGCCCTGACGGCCGTCGGCACCGAACTGTTTGATTTTGCGGAATATCTGATCGACATTGCAGGGATTCATCCCGAGGATGCGGCTTTTCAGCATAAGGGGGTAGGTTTTGCTTGCGCCGGCGTGCAGCTCGCCCCATCCGACCAGCCCCTGATTGGTGTCGAGGCGGAGGATCCACTGATGCCAGCCTCCGACATCAAGCTGTACGAGTCGCATGTCTGTGATTTTAAGATCGGCGGGACTGGAATTCGAATTGACATTGCCGGCGATCGATTCAAGATCGGCATGTGTGACCAGGCTTCCCGCCGCAACTGCTGAGGCCGCCGCGGTTGTGTTGTAAATGAATTTTCTGCGCGACAGGTTGAATTTGTTTGTGAACATGGTGCTTTTCTCCTTTCGGTTAAGGTGATGATTGAATGGTGCCTATAGAGTCGGTTGGTCAGTACATAGATATGCAGAGAGAGGTTCTCATCTCCCCAAGCATTTAAAATTTTTAATAACGAATATTTCCGTCAAGGGAAATCATAGTACTGTTGTTCTTGGCAATAAACGGTAATATAAAGGATAGTATGAAGTTATCATAATGTTTTTTTATATGGTTGCGGTTGTGAGTAAACAATGTATAAAGTAGATGGACTGACGTTCTGAAAATATTTATTCTCGAGGTAAAAATAATCCTCACCATGCAGGGCATCCACAATCTGATATCGAGTAAACACCCAGCCGGGGCGGGAGGCCAGAAGATAGAGCAGCCTGAATTCGCTCGATGTCAGGTCGGCTCTCTTTCCGGAAATCAATACCTCATGGCGTGCGGGATGGATAGTCAGATCATGAATCCTGACAGTGATATCTTCATCCAGGGGCTCCGATTTAGACCGTCTCAGGACAGCCCTGATCCTGGCAATCAGCACCTTGGGGCTGAAGGGCTTGGTAATGTAGTCGTCGGCACCCAATTCGAGTCCGGTGACG
>CAZCDQ010000079.1:0-16062 GCA_964497605.1 uncultured bacterium | reverse complement strand
AATTATTTTTATTTTTATTTTTTTTATTATATCTTTAATTTCATCTACTTGAGTGACCTTATTATTTTTTATTTTACGAAAAAGTGTAATCAGAAAGGCTATATTGTCGTACTTTATTGATTTATGATAGACTCCAGTAGCGGCTATACCCTTTATGAAGCATTCTTTGTCAATGTTTTCATTATTGATTTTAAGTGTTTTAAGTACTTTTTTTCTTGCTTGCGTGCCTATATCAGAAGCTATCAATGACCACAGCCAATCAAAATGAGCAAAAACTTCTTTTTCTTCATCTTGTGCATCTTTAAATTGATTTACTAATTTTTCATCAAATGTTCCATTTGTTGTATCAGCTCTTTTAACAAAACGATTATAAACGTCATCTAATTTTTTTTCAGTGAAAATATTCCTATTTTCAGTTAAAACACTATTATCATTAACAATACAGTTTTGTAAAAACTTGTCAAACAAATCATAGCCTATCTTCCATCCATCATTTCTCACAACAATTCTCCTTCTTGACTAAGTAGTGTCTGGTTAATAGTTGATTAATAAGTTACATCAAAATTGAAAATCTAATAATCTTTGCAACAATGAACGCTCAATAATTTCACCCTCGTATTCCCCAATATCCCTGCATAACATCTGACAGGACCGAGGTACAAGATAGTTTACCATTTTCTCCAGGTCAGAAGTCCTCGGCACCGTTTCATCGACAGAGGCAATGGGTGCCGCCGTATTGACATCGAGGAGTTTCAGTGATAAATAGTATGAGTCGCCGATAATACCCGCCTTGCTGACAAGCAGGAGTCCGGCATTGTATATCTGGCCTAATGCTGACAGCTGTTCTTTTGAGGTGATCGATACGTTCTGAAGGCTGTGTTCATTAAGGACAGCATCCAGTGAACCGCACCGCTGCCGGTTGTAGTGGACGGGCACAGTGTCGTCTCGGGAATTTCAGGCGCGTGCACGAGCCCCTGGTAGTATGGTATATGGCTGTGCAGAATCTCGTTCGAGACATCCGCAAGCATGAGGCCGTCCTCATTTTTGTTCGTAAATTCGGGGTGCCTGTACTCGTTGTCAATATAATTTACCGTAACAGCGACAATATATATGCCGCGTTCACGGGCTTCTCGAACGGCGTTTGAGCACTGATTTGTAAACAACATGTCGCCTTTTTTAAGGCTCTCGAAATCGGTATGATCTTTCATGATTCCGGGGCTACCGCGACGCGTTTCTTTTTGTTCGTGTGAGGGCATGTGCCCGATATTCATGGATGTCCATACGGTGCCTCCATTATTGATGACGCTGACAGCGCGGGAGCTGAGTTCGCCGATACGGGCGGTTTCGCCGCTAAGACGGCCGAGCAGCTCAATGGTACCCTTGTGATATTCGTCCATAAACAGCATTGTATGACCAAAATCGCTGGTGCGGCGGGGTGTCAGGAGGTGTTCGATTCCGGGCGCTGATTTATCCGGAATACCCACGGCGTTTGTATCTGCAGAAACAGGGATGGTTGAGAGTGATGTGCCGGATAAGACTCCTGCGCCTAATGCAGCGCTTGATCGGAGCATCTGACGGCGGTTTGGTTTACGCATTGCAGTCTCCCGTGTTGAGTTTTTTTGATGAGAAAGTTTATGGTTCTCGTTTAGAATTATGCATATTTCGGTCCACATTTTCTAAAACGAAAAACGATGCAGACATTCTATAATATTTCATCATGGGAGCAGTAAAGTCAATTGAATTATAATATATTTGACTTGATACGGCATTAATTGGTATTATAGGAATAATACGCTAATATTTTGTCTTTATGGTATTCATTTTAATGAAAACAATGAAATTTGAATCCATTGTCCGTTTAACGAAAGAAAACGTATGGCAATTACAAAAGCGGTAATACCGGTCGCGGGGCTTGGCACACGGCTGCTTCCAGCAACGAAAAGCCAGCCGAAAGAAATGCTCCCGATCGGACGGAAACCAATTGTGCAGCTTGTTGTCGAGGAGATTGCGCGAGCAGGTCTCGAAAATATCCTGTTTGTCACCGGCCGGAAAAAGCGGTCGATAGAGGACCATTTTGATTTCTGCCCTGAACTCGGCGACGAACATTATGAATCGGATATGCCGGGGACACTGTCGTATTTTTATATCCGCCAAAACAATCAGCGCGGGCTCGGGGACGCCATATCTTATGCCGAAAAGTTTGTAGGCAGTGATACGTTTGCGGTTGCGCTTGGCGATACGGTTATTCAGGGCGGCAGTCATTCGAGCCTGCTGAAACGCATGACCGATGTCCATACCCGCGAGCAAGCGGACGCCACAGTGGCGTTTATGGAGGTCGGCGAGGATGTTGTGCGCAAATACGGTATCGCGAAACCGAAAAAACGCGCCGGTTCGACATTCGAGGTCGCAAAACTCATCGAAAAGCCGAATCTTGCCGAGGCGCCCTCGAATCTTGCAATCACCGCGCGGTATGTGTTCACACCGGCAATATTCGATGCGCTTCGGAAAACCCCTCCGGGAGCCCGGGGAGAGCTTGAGATTACCGATGCGATGAATACGCTGATCAAAATGGGGCATAAGGTGGTCGGCGTTAAACTTCGCAAGAACGAAATCCGGTACGATGTGGGGAGTTTCGAATCATATTTTAAAGCATTCTTGGATTTTGCTCTCGAGGATATCGAATACGGGTATATGGTGCGTCAAAATATACGGACAAAGCTGCATGAGATTTGACCGCAGATATACGCTGATGAAACCATTCCACAGAAAATCAGGAAAGGTACATCGGAAAATTGCAAAGGCGAACCTGTGTATTTGCACTTTTCGGAATATTAATGATGTTTTTTGAACAATGAATAATATATAAGGAGCATGATTCTGGCATCGGGGAAAATAATGTATTCGTCGCCGGGACGGTGCGGCATTGTCGGTAATCCCTCTGACATGTACGGCGGATCGGTGATATCATGTTCCACTGAGAAGCGGGCGTATGTCACCATCGAGGATAATGATGCGCTTGAGTTTGATGTCGAGGGAGAGGTTCGGACGGTGAAAGACCCGGGTGACCTCGTTCAGGATAACGGCCGGTTTGACGCTATCCTTGCAGCGATAGAGTATTTCAATCTCGGAGACGCAAAATTACGGATTTCCATACGGTCTGATATCCCGGTGAGCGCCGGACTTTCCGGATCGACCGCCATTATTACTGCATTAGTTGCTGCGCTCCTCGAATGGATGAATGCGAACGAATACAATGCAGGCGACAAAACCGCATGGAGCAGGACCGTTGCCCTGAACAAATACCTGCTTGCGGAGACTGTCCGTCATATCGAGCTTTATTTTCTGAAAATCGTATGCGGATATCAGGACGCCTATATGTGTTCATTCGGGTCGATAAATTTTCTTGATTTTAACGACAAGGAAAATTATCTGTCGCTGAATCGCGAACCGCTCGGCACCGTGGAAAGTCTGGCTGACATGTCACCTAACGTCCCAATAGTACTTGCTCATACCGGGATAAAACGTGTATCGGGCAGCGTGCACAAACCAATCCGTGACCGTTGGATTGAGGGCGACAAACTGATTGTCAAGGGAGTGCTTCGTCTGGCCTATATTGCACGGATGGCTAAAAAGGCGGTGATGACAGGCGACTGGGATATGCTTGGCGAGGCGATGAGCGAGAATCACGAGATCGTGCGCACATTCGGGTCGTCATCACCGGCAAATGAGAAAATAATCCGCACTGCGCTCGATAGCGGCGCAATTGCGGCGAAACTGGCCGGAGCCGGTAAGGGTGGCACAATCATCGCGCTTAATCCCGAGCCGGCGGATATGATCGAGGCGCTGAAAAGCGTGGGCGCGGGGCGGATACTATTTCCCCGGCCGGTTGCGGGAATAAAACGAGAAGAACGTGAATAATAATTTTCCAAACATCAATAAAAAAGAGAGGATAATTCCATGAAAGCAATTATACCGATGGCGGGAGCCGGAACACGTATGCGCCCGCTTACCTTTGCAAAACCGAAATCGCTCCTGCGAGTCGGATCGAAACCGATACTCGGCCATATACTTGACCGCCTCAGTATTCTCGGATGCGACGAGCTTGTGCTGATCATCAGTGAGGACGGGATGTCGATTCCCGAATATGTCAAAGCTTATTATCCTGGCGTTACAGTCGACAATGTCATTCAGAAAGAACAGCTCGGTCTCGGGCACGCGGTCGGTCTTGCCGAAGATGTCTCTCGCGGGTCGGAACTTGTCATCGTCTATGGCGACTCAATCATCGACTGCGATATGGAGGGCATGGTGGATTCCTCAGTGGATGGTGTCATTGCGGTCAGAGAGGTGGAGGATCCCCGCAGGTTTGGCGTGGTGAATCATAGTGACGGCATCATAACAAAATTTGTAGAAAAACCGCCGGAACCGGAATCGAATCTTGCCATCATCGGATTCAATTACATCCGAAACTCAGGAAACCTGTTCGACTGCATCCGAGAGACCATTGAACGCGGCATTAAAACCCGCGGCGAGTATCAGATCACCGACGCGTTCCAGCTCATGATCGAGCGCGGCAGCCGCATGAAACCGCTGACGGTCGATGCCTGGTTCGACGCCGGAACACCGCAGACAATGCTCGAAACCAATCGGTATTTGCTGCATAAGGATGGTAACTGCGACTCGATTGAAGGATCAATTATTATCCCGCCGGTGTATGTTCCCGAGAGTGCGACGGTTAAAAATTCGATCCTCGGGCCGGACGTTTCGATTGGCGACAACGTTGTCATAGAGCGATCGCTCATCTCAGACAGTATTATCGACGATGGCGCCTCGGTGAAAAATGCGAGCCTGTTCGGTGCGCTGATCGGCGACAAGGCCGCGGTTACCGGAGATTCCTCGGCACATGATGTTGACGGGAATGCGATCATGGATATTGGGGATGCGTGAATAAATAATATTCAAAACAGAGAACGATGAGAAAAGAAATGCAAAAAAATTTGACAGAATTATAGGAACGGATTTACATGATTGACAATATCAAAATATATTCTGTTATTTATTACTTCACCCTTTGATTTCTTCTCCTTGCGAGGGTGTGTTACGGGCAAAACACATAACTTGAGTTTGATGTCAGTATAACGGCTCTCCCTCGCCCGCGTGCGGGAGAGGGAGCATGGAGGGTGAGGGTGAGGGTTAAAAACGTAGGGGTTTGATTAATCAAACCCCTACTAAGACAGATTATCCTGTAAATCCTGTCTATTAACAATTTTTTGAAAGGCGCCCCATGGCAATCGACAGGCCGAAACCAGCATTTATCGACACGGATATCACCATGGAGGAATATCCGTACAAGATTCCCGCGCCGCCGAAAACGGTCCGGACACTCGATATCGACGATCCCGAACGTGTCGAGCGATATAAAAAATTATACGGCGGCTGTCTCAGCGACGCGCTCTGGCTGACCGGGATTGTAAACACAATCCTTGACCACCGTATCAAACCGCTCCGGGCGCACGATGTGATTGCGGGACGGTGTCTGCCGGTGAAATGGCATTCCCTTGCGCCGGAAACGCATATGACCGAGAAGGAAAAGGATGCCCGCTTGCTGCAATGGAAAAAGGAGGGCTCGCCGCAAAAACGAATGATGCAGAGCGTTTTTCCGGGATGTGTGCTTGTATTTGATACCGGCGGCGATTTACAGGCGGCGCAGTTCGGTGAGATGAGCTGCAATCTTGCGAAATCGAGAGGATGTGCCGGTGTGGTGAATGCCGGCATGACGCGCGACACAAGGTATATTTTTGAACTTGGCGATTTCCCGTACTTTGCGCGCGGTACCACCCCCAATGCATACGGCGGCTGGCGGATTATCGATGTCAATGTGCCGGTTCATATCAAAGGACATCTCACGCACTATGTGGTGGTCAACCCCGGCGATTTCATTTTTGGCGATAATGACGGTTTACAGGTCATTCCGAAAGACTTTGTCGACGAGGCGCTGCTGCGTGCCGAGGAAATACTCGATTACGAGAACGCGGAACGTCAGGCAATCCGCGAGGGCATGCCCATCGACAAGGTCTACGACACCTACGGCGATCTGTAAGCGGGATAGATAACCGTTCAATAAATAACGGAGGTTACAATGGCACAAAAATCGAACAAAATATCGCGGCGGAAAGCGCTTGCAGCCGGAACCGCCTCGGCTGGCATCATGATCGGCGGCTCATGCGGCAATACGCCGGAACAGCAGAAAACAAGAAGAGAGAACGGCCCATGGACAGTCCTCGATCGCAAACCGTTCTGGGAGCCTGGGCCGAATAAAAACCTCGACCGAGGCGATCTTACGCCGGGAACAACGCCGATCCGTCTCGGCGGATTTCTTGGCCCGCGTTTGAGGCAGCGGAAAACGATCGGAATCGAGGGTGCGGTGCTCGATCTGGTGAAAAACGGATACCGCGGCTGTCATGTGGATCAGGAGACAGTGCATGAACTTTCCGATTCAGACCTCCGTGAACTAAACGCCGCTCTCGAGAAGCACGATGTTCTTGTATATGAGGTCGGCGGCTATCAGAATATGCTTGATCCCAACGAGGAAACCCGCCAGAAAAATCTCGCATATCTCTGCTCCGCACTCGAGGCGGCCGAAAAAGTGAATTGCCCTATGGTTGGCACCTGCACCGGAAGCCGCGACCCGCAGTATTACATCGGCGTTCACCCCGACAACTGGACCGAGGAGACCTGGCAGCTTACGGTCGATGCGGTGAAACAGGTGCTTCGCGACACCTCCGGGCTGAAAGCCGCGCTCGGTATCGAGGCGCAGGTCACCATGAATCTGGACGGCCCGAAAGCACACCGCCGTCTTATTGACGATGTCGGCGATCCGCGGTGCGCGGTCAATCTCGACCCGGTGAACATGATATCGCTCTCAAACTATTACCATACCACCGAGCTTCTGCACGAGTGTTTCGACCTTCTCGGCGAGACCATTCTTGGCGCCCACGCCAAAGACACCTACATTTGGCCCGACCAGCAGACCGTGCATGTCCAGGAAGTCTGCCCCGGCCGCGGTGTGATGGACTACGAGACCTACCTTGTGCTCCTGAGCCGCATGGAATGGCCGCGCACTCTGCTCCCCGAACATATCCCGGACGATCAGTATGCCGAGGCGAACGCGTATATCAAAAAAATCGCCGAGAAAATGGGGGTCGAGATTATGGGATAAGGTGATACGTTAAATAGATATTGGATGTTATTATATAATTATGATTCATATCGATATTTATTGACATTTCAATCGTCGCACTTTATATTCATTTAATTAGCTTTTTGTACTTATCTATTTAAAAGAAATTCATGCACATATGCGAAAACATTTTCATGCTGTTTTATTGGTTCTTGCCCTTGTCGCACTGACAGTCATCATGTTTGACTTTGCGTGCGGGCATATGTGTGAAAATCCATTCAATTCAGCGAAATGCCCTCTCTGCAAGGTTCATCAATCTACAGATGTTGTAATTTTCTTTTTAGATTTTTTGTTCCTGGGATTATTCATTACCGGAACGCTTCTCAGCACGATCGATTGGCAAATACCGTCATTCTTTTTTCTGCGCAATCTATCCCTCCGGGCGCCACCGGTATTCTCTCCGCTTTCAGGTAGATAATTGCTGGGATGAATTTCGTAATGATCTACAAGTTCGTTCATGAGTCGAACGATATTATCGATATGCATAATGTTTTTATGATTATTTCCCGAAATTTTAAAAGTGTATAAGAATACACGCTTATGTGAGTTGTTTTATTTCATTCATTCGAAAGGAGAATCAAGATGTCAGAAACAAAAAAAAGAATGAACCGCCGGACGTTTTTTGTAAACACCGGCGCAGCCACTGCCGCAGCGGCGGCTCTCGGCAATTTCGCCACCCATGACGATTACGAGGCGGTTGCGCAGAATGTTAGAACAAGTTCGTCGCCCACCGATCTTAGAATCACCGATATGCGGGTTTTCGCGATGGCATCCGGATGGCGCCGGTACGGCATCAAAATCTATACCAATCAGGGACTGACCGGCCTCGGCGAAATCCGCGATGGTTCGAGCCCGCTGTATGCGCTCATGCTGAAAAGCCGCATCCTCGGCATGAATCCCTGCAATGTGGACAAGATTTTCCGCAAACTCAAACAGTTCGGCCATCACGCCCGCGGCGCCGCAGGTCCGGTTGCCATCGAGGAAGCTTGCTGGGATATCGCCGGCAAGGCATGGGGCGTACCGTGCTGGCAGATGCTCGGCGGACAGTTCAGGGACAAGATTCTGCATTATGCGGATACCCCGAGAGTACCGACTGCCGAAGGTATGGGGCAAAAATTACGCGCCCGTATTGACGACCACGGCTTCAAATTCCTTAAAATGGACATCGGCATCTGGATTTGCGACGACGAACCGGGCACGATTACACGTCCGCCTGCGGAAACCATCAGTAGCCGTGATACCGAGCACCCGTTCACCGGTATCAGAGTGACCGAAAAAGGCCTCAAAATGATCGAGGAATATGTGCAGATTGTTCGAGACATTGTCGGATGGGAAACTCCGATTGCCTCCGACCATTACGGCCACATGGTTATCGAAGACCAGATTAAGCTTGCCCAGTCGCTCGATCAGTTCAATCTTGCATGGCTCGAGGACATGGTGCCGTGGTTCTATACCGATCAGTATGTCAGGCTCAAGAGGTCGTGTGTCACACCGATTCTGACCGGTGAAGACATATATCTCAAGGAAGAATTCATCAAACTCTGCGAGGCCGATGCCGTTTCGATCGTTCATCCCGACCTCGCGACTTCCGGCGGTATGCTCGAAACCAAGAAGATCGGTGATGCTGCACAGGAATACGGCGTTGCGATGGCTATGCACATGGCAGGCGCGCCGATCACAATGATGTCGACTGTTCACTGCGCAGCCGCGACCGAGAATTTTATGGTTATGGAAAATCACAGTGTCGATAACGAAGAGTATTCCGATTACGTCACAGGTATCGATAATCCTATTAACCGCGACGGTTATGTCATGGTTCCGAACGGAGCGGGTCTCGGCATCGAGCTGAACGAAGACTTTATTAAGAGCAAACTCGACAATCCCGCGGAGGAATTCCTCGCCCCGACCGACGAATGGGACAGAGAGTTCCGTATCAACGACCGGCTCTGGAGCAAGTATCCGGTCAATCAGAAAGAGGAAAGATACTCCTGGATCAAACGGGCGTAACAATCCGCCGAAACAAACGAAAAGACCCGCTATGCGTACGATGGCGGGTCTTTTTTTATTGATGGAAAGGGACGACTACCTGAATCACGGATAATAAAACAGCATCACTCAGTGTTAGTCCGGCAACACATAGTTCTCCATACGGTCGTAAAAGTCGCCCATGATGCCGTCGCGGTCGAAATTCTCCCAAATCACGATGGTTCGGGGATTATCGGGACGGTCCTCCCAGCCGTTGCCGACCAGTTTCGGCGCGGGAATCTCAACACGATCGGCCCAGACGGGATTTTTCACTATGGCAACCGCCGCCATATCGAACAGCGGCCGGGAGTCCTGCTTGTAGTTGACAAAGAGATCAATGGAATAATCGCCGAAATTGGTAAATGTTCCGCCGTGACGGCCCTCGATTCCCGGCGAGATATGCGGCCCTTTCCCGGGCATGATTCGTTTGATTTCCTCGATGGATGCTTTGACCGCGTCAGTGCCGGAGGGTTTGCCGTAGCGCACAGTGGCGATCTCGAATGCGACACCGGAATCGATGACCGGATTAACTGCGGTGATGTCGTTATCCAGATTGTATTCGCCGGGATCGGGATAATTCGCGCCAAGCCACACAACACGGATATGGGGAATAATCGAGGGGTCTTTTGCGAGGGCAAGCGCGACATTTGTCAGCTTACCGACCGCGACGACAGTAAGCGGACGGCTGCGTTCCATTTTCGCCCGTTCGATAATGAAATTCACCGCCTCCGCGCCGTCGAAAGAAGGATTATCGATGTTGTCGACGATCTCCTCGTAGGTCTCCGTTGCGCCTTTATACACAGGTATCTGCGGATACCGCCCGCAAAGTGTCAGGACTCTGACCGCCTCGTCGTACTGACCTTCGATGCCCCCGCCGCTTCGTGTATTGTTCACTGTGACACCCTCGATATCGAACACATCGCCGTTGAACACCATATACGCCAGTGCATGCTGGTCGTCAAGCTCGTTATTGCAGTCGGTGTCGAGAATCACTCTCATGCGCGTGTCGGCTGCCGTTTCGGGTTTCTGTTCGCAGGACAGGATAATCAATGTCGCACTCAGAGCGAATATCAGGTATACTAATAAATCATATTTCATGCTGTTCTCCTCCTTAAAATATGCCGTCAGTAATCATCGACTGGATAGGTGATTGGTGAAAACGTAGCCATTTTCATATTTATTATTAAAGAAGCGTTTTCTTTCAGAGAATATAGTGTGGAAACAGGCCGATGACAAGCGAATACATGCATTGATAAACCGTTATGCCTTCGTAATGTAGCGGATGGACGGCGGCAGATTGTGCCCGCGAATTTTAAATTTGAAACAGGAATCAATTGTATTATAATAATACAACTTCCATCAAATGAAAATAAATAAATCAAGGGACGGAGTAAACCATGAAAACAATCGTATCTACTGTCGCTGTAATTGTCATATTTGTCTTGTCAGCGCCTTTCGTTTCTCATGCCGAAAACACAGTATCCGCCGGTAAATTCGTTGTCGAGCCGCCAACGCTCAAATGCGCCGGATTCGAATGGTATATCGAGGGCGACGACAACCGTACTGCATCTGTCGCGGTCAGCTTCCGCGAACATGGTGCACACGAATGGCGCGAGGGATTGCCGCTTCTCCGACTTCAGTATGAACGTGTTATAAATGAATGGAGCGGAATCGACTATACCGCGCCGAACATGTTCGCGGGAAGTATCTTCGGACTCGAACCGGGGACAACATACGAGTGCCGGTTCACCCTGACCGATCCTGACGGTGTTTCCGGTACCGCTGTCCGTACGGCGTTTGTTACAACCCGTCCGGTACCGCAGGCCTCCGCCACAGGGAGAGTCCGTCATGTGTACCCGCCCGGATACGAGGGCGAGATGGAGCAGCCCTCATACACCGGCATCATGCACGCATTCTACGGCCCGGGAAATGGTCTTTGGCAGCCGGCGGATATCGAGCCGGGGGACATTATCCTTGTCCACGCGGGAACATATCTCTCGGACCGCAGGACATATTACGAACCGATGAAAATGCATTTTCACGGGTGCTATCATCTGACGAAGAGCGGGACGCCGGATCAGCCGATTGTTATCCGCGCGGCGGGGGACGGCGAGGTTGTTCTGGACGGCGGCGGAGTATACCGGCTGTTTGATGTTATGTTTGCCGACAACATTCATTTCGAGGGATTGACTATCCGGAATTGCGAAATCGGCATACTTGCCGGGCTTCGGTATACGGAGGGCTGTGACGGCCTCGTGGTGCGTAACTGCCGTTTCGAGGATGTGGGATGCGCGGTCAACGCTCAGTTCCCGGGGAGTAGGAATTTCTATATTGCCGATAATGTTATGCTCGGCCGCGAGAAACCGGATACGCTCCGCGGCTGGACCGGGCTCTGGAAACGTCACACAGTCGGCCTCTCCGATCTTCAGTCGTTCATCGCTGTTGATATCAACGGCCAGGGGCATGTGGTCTGCCATAATTATATCGCATATTTCCATGACGGCATCGATATCACCGAGCAGGGCGAGGCCCGCCGCGACGACTGGAAAGCCTGCTCCAACGATTTTTACAATAACGATTTTCACGTGTTAGCTGACGATTTTATCGAATCGGACAGCAGTACGCACAACATTCGGGTGTTCAACAACCGCGGAATCAATGCCGCCCAGCAGGGACTCTCGGCGCAGCCCATTTTCGGCGGCCCGGCCTATTTTATACGGAACATCGTATATAATGTACCAGCGGGCAGCTTTTTCAAATTCATGGTCTATCCCGCCGGGGTGTATGTCTTTCACAACACGCTGTTCGGCGAATGGTCGAATCCGCCGTTTTCCAATGTCCACTGCCGGAACAATCTGTTCATCGGCACCGACTCACCCAATAAACGGCTGTTCGGGAATTCCTCATACACGAGCTATTCGACATTCGACTACAACGGCTGGAGGCCTAATCCCGGCGACCTTGACCAGTTCCGGTGGGAGCAGGCCCGTGACGGGCGCGATTACGAGCTTGCGGATACGGTCGGCGGCTCCTGGAAAACCCTCTCAGAGTTTTCCGCAGGCACCGGATTCGAACGTCACGGCATCCTGATTGATTACGACAGTTTCCGGAATGTCCCGAAACCGGACCTTAATACGCCAGAGAAAGTTTATTTCGCACGCGATTTAGATTTCCGGCTTGCATCAGATTCACCCGCGGTCGACGCCGGGTGCAGGCTGCCGAATATCAACGATGGTTTCACCGGGAACGCACCCGATATCGGCGCGCTGGAGTCCGGCGATGAGGAAGTTGTCTATGGTCCGCGTTAACACACTGTAATAATATGAGATGTGAAATATTTGGGCAATAGAATGTAGTTTGTTTTAAAGGAGAAAATAATGCCTCACAAATCGGCAAAACAAAAATTATCCGGCGTGTCCCGTATTCTCTTTCCCATTACCGGTCTTGCCGCGCTCATCTGGTTTCTTGTCCGTGTGATCCCGAAACCGAGCCGCGCTCTCTACCCCTGTCAACGGGTTGCGACACCCATCGCCTCGGGATTTGCGGTATGGCTGTTCGGTTCCATAGCCGGCATAGTACCTTGGGTTTACGGTTACCGTTCGGCGAAACAACTGCATAAGAAATCGAAACTGAAAGCGGCGCTTGTGCTGACCGCAGCAGCGATCTCGCTCTGTTACACCATCGCATTCGTTGGCACACAGCCGAATGTTGCACAAGACGAGCCGTTTATCCCGGAAGCGTCCAACATGCCGATGGGAACCGGTATAGGCATCAATCCCGGCCGTGTCGTCTGGGCGTACGATCCCGATGCGACAAACGAGAATCTTGAGGGAAACTGGTTCGACGATGCGAATACGAATCCCGATGCTGTCGAACGGATGATGATCGAATCGCTGCTTCGGCTTACCGGTGAGCGCACGGTCGCGAATGCATGGAATGCGGTGTTCACCTATCACAATCTCCGTCACAACCGCGGCACAGATGGGTACAATCGCGGGCAGAAAATCGCGGTAAAAATCAATATGAACAATTCAGACAGCGGTGAATGGACCGAAAGCACTTACAATACATCACCACAGACGATCAACGCTGTCGTACGGCAGCTCATTAACAACGTCGGTGTCCGCGGCGCCGATATCACACTCTACGATGCCTCGCGCGGCATCGGCGATCCGGTCATTCAGGCGGTTAGGAGCAATCCCGGCGGCGAATACCGCAATGTGCGGTTTGTGGTCAGTCCCGCCCGCATGGGGCCGGGCAGAATTCCGGCGAAGTATGATACCGCGCATCCGGTCTGTTTCGCGGACACAGCCATGCAGGATTATAGTACCACGTACCTCCCGACATGTGTTGTCGAGGCAGACTATCAGATAAATATGGGCATTATGAAAGGACATAATCTCTGCGGCGTTACCCTGTGTGCAAAGAACTTTCTCGGCTCGTTGTACCGTCCGGCAAATGCAGTTGACGGCGGAAACGGCTGGACACCGAACGGTACCGACGAGAAAAATCGCGGCCTTCACGGTTTCATCAATCCGTTTTACTATTCGGCGTGGAAACTACAAGGAAGACCTGCGGAATCGTACAACGCCCTGGTCGATCTCATGGGGCACAAACACCTCGGGGGCAAGGTTGTGCTGCACATTGTAGATGGTCTCTACAGTGCGAAAGTTCAGAACGCTGTCAGAAGCGGTCTTTCGATTATTAAATGGAAATCCGCGCCGTTCAACAACGACTGGCCATCCAGCATTTTCATGTCGCAGGACGGTGTTGCCATCGAATCAGTCTGCATCGATTTCATGCGAAACGAGCCGGAAATGGAATGGATGCGGGGCACGTTGGACAACTATCTGCACGAAGCCGCGCTCGCGGATAATCCGCCCTCCGGGACATTCTATGATCCCGAAGGTGACGGCATCCGCCTGCGCAGTCTCGGCGTGCACGAGCACTGGAACAATCCGGTCGACCGCAGGTATACAGGTAATAACAAATCCGGCATGGGAATCGAGTTGGTGAGTTTTATGCCGGAATAAGCGGGATAAAAAATGGCGAGAAAGTCTGTCTCGAGCTACATTACTGTTCTTTAACTGATAGAAGGATTGTGCTTGGTTCTCGGCACAGAAAAATAGTACTGCACCGGTTTTAGTTGTTTATAGGACACACAATGTAATTACCTATTCCATCTCATCATGTCGCTTTTGCATTTCTTCAATGTATGCCTCAACCGTAGGGAGATAGACTCCGATATTGTTTTTATTCTCTGTTAGCCATTTAATAAACCGGCCGACCAGCTCTTTTTCCCTCATAAATCCACCGTCGGCTTCCTGAGCAGTGAGAATCCCCACCCGTACGCCTTCATGAGTGAACGTGTCACGAATACGAGTTTGCTCAGCATTAATTGCGGCTTCCTCAGCCATGTGCGGTGGGATAAAAATGACGCCTTCACGCTTAGCAAGTACGACATCCCCCGGCATGACCGTGCACGGTCCTATCTGTATCGGGCTGTTAATTCCCATGATAGTCATATCTCTGTGGGATTCAGGGTTGAATTCACGAACATAGATATTAAACCCTTCAATTTTTTCAAGCCCTTCCATATCGCGGACAGTTCCGTCAATTATGGCTCCATTACCGGATTTCATCCAGATGGTTGTCCCCAGATTGTCGCCCACATGAGAACTGTCAATAAGTTTGCCGTAAACATCTGCAACATAAACATCTCCCGGCTGGAGTTCGTTAATTCCCCAAGTATATTGGCCACCGTGGCGGCCTGCAGCATCCCCCTCTTCATTTACTGCCTTATCAACGTCAGGACGAGCCGGCATAAACTGGACTGTCAACGCTCGTCCGCAAAACGGGACATTCTGATGAAGCATTTCCCAACCGTTCTCAAATTGATACTTGTAGTCGTGCCTGTTTCTTAAAAATGCCCAGGGTTCTTCAATCGATGCCTTTTTCAGACGTTCAATAATACTGTCCGGCACTTTCGGACGGCCATCCGGGAAACGTTCACCTTTCCATTCGGAAGTGTATCGAATAATGTCTTCCCGTGAAAACACTTCTGGTTGGCAATAAACCGGCAGAGCAGATGATACTAAGAAAAGCGCAAAAAGTGTAATAATAATAAAACGTTTCATTTTTTCCTCCCCATCATAAATGACAGATTTTTTTTATTTTCGTTCTTGAAAGTGCAAACAATTATTATTGAAAAATTATTGATTGAGTCAGGTAAAAAATATACTTTTCATGATCTCTTATCGTTCAAAATGACGGTCAATCCAGGCAATCTGCCCCGCGATATTTTTGTTGAGCCGGTATTTGATTATATGGTTGCGGTAATCGGGACCGTCCACGCCGATATTCTCGGCAACGCGGTCGCGAAGCGGAGAGAGGGCATCGTAGATATTTTTAAACCGGTCATTACCGGTTCTCAGGTATACGGTACTTTTTGACGGTTTATTGAGCGGACGGCCACCGGTCTGATTTGAAATCCTGGTTTCCCGGACACCAGCACAGCCGCTCAGTCCGGCCGTTCCCGCTGCAAGGAATCCCATTGAGCCGAGGAACGACCTGCGGCCGATCATGTGATCGAATGTGCTTCGGCGGTTCTTCATTTCAGGCTCCAATGAAAGGGATTATTGAGGATCGATTACTTGCAATGGTTTTCATGTCTGAAATGTAATAGATATTCGAAAAAAATGAAATATTTTTCTGTGTAATCACTTCTGTTCGGACATATAAACGGTTTATACATAACGTCTTAAATAACTGCGCATAACCTGCGCAAAGAATCATTTGGC
>CAZCDQ010000078.1:0-16168 GCA_964497605.1 uncultured bacterium | reverse complement strand
GCTCGACCTCGGACGAATCCTCGCCATATTTTAACGAATCGACTTTGACAATATGATATCCGAACGAAGTTAAAAATGCATCTGAAACCTCACCGGGTTTCATGGAGAATGCAACATCCTCAAATTCCTTTGTCATGCGCCCTTTCCCGAACCAACCCAGATCGCCGCCCTTTCTCGAACCATCAGGCGCGTCATTTCCGGGATCCTCAGAATAGCTGTCGGCGAGTTCGGAAAAATCCTCACCGCTTTGCGCCCGCTCCGCAAGCAGGTTCGCACGTTCGCGCACCTCAAGCGAATCCGCAGGAGTCGGTTCAAGACTGTAAAATACGCCCTCAAGACTGCGCAGTTCCTCGTGATAGTAATCGTCCTGGTGACTTTTGTAGTACGCAAGCGCCTCGTCACGGCTTACATCCGGTGCATATGCCATTAGGTTTGAAGCACTTATATACAGATAATCGATTTTCCGTTTTTCATTTTCGATAAGCCACTGTTGGCGAACATCGTGATCGGATACAATGATGCTGCTCTGAAGGCTTTCAAGCAGTTTTCTTTGCGGAAGCATGCTTTTTGCCTGGGCCTCGATCATGTCAATATACTGACGGGTCATTGGGTCGCTCAGGTTTTGTGGATTCATAAGGAATTCCTGATATTTGACTAAGCTGAACGCGCTATTCTCCTGAAAAATATCAACCTGGTTCGCACCCTGAATCGGGTTATTCAGCATATAATCTATCAGTTCCTGATCGGTATAGGTGATGCCCCGTTTCTCGATTTCCTGCTGAATTAGCATATTTGTGACGATATAATTCCATACCTGATCATGAATTCTGCGTTGTTGATCCAATGTAATCTGCTGCTGTGAACCAAGCATATCGACCTGTGAATCATACATGCTCGCATATACGTCCCGATTGATATCAACGCCGTTGACCGAACCGACCGCATTACCCATCATACCGCCCGGACGGCGTTCGCCGATATTCATACCCCACTCCAGGACGATCATTCCCACAAATCCTATTACGACGATAATCATTATCCACTTGGTGCCGGCTCTCATCTGTTTTAGCATGTATTCTCCTTATCCGTTAACACTTAAAATCATTATTTTCCAATCTTATAATTTACGTTATTTTATCAGTGAAATCAATCGAATTTTCAATGACACATCTTTTTCGCACAGGCGTGAATATGCTCATAAAACACAATCCGGTGCATCTTGAAATTCTTTCGGTTTTATAAGCGGAAACATGAGGAACTGTAAATATTCAGGAAAACTATCGGGGGCATAACATTTTGAATAGTGCCGCAAGCCCGCGCATCCGTTCTGAAAAAATTGAAAGATACATGTATGTTCGACAATTGATGCCCCCGAATGACAGGGAGGGTTATACCCCTTTTTAATTCTTCTCGTTAAAAATCACTTGAAAACGAAAATGAAATTGAATATTATTAGGAAACGCGGGACACACGGCATTCCGGTGTTCCGTTATCGTAAAAGATGTGCTCAAGTAATATACATGTTAATGACGACCTGAAAATAATTATTTTAAATAAACGCTTATGACATTTACAACATCGTTTTTCACGTATTTCTCATCCCTGCGGCGCACGGTTCCCCTCATTGCTTCGATTATTTCGCTTTCGCTTTTTTGTCACGGTTTCACGGCCGGGGCTGAGGAAATTCTCTGGCCGATCGATTATTACCGTCACATCAGTTCGTCGTTCGGCGAACCGAGGCCGGGGAGATTCCACTACGGTCTGGATTTCAAATCCGGCGGCGTCATCGGGAAAAAAATATATGCTCTCGGCGACGGCTATATTCTACAGGTGCGGACAACACCGTTCGGGTATGGAAAATCGCTTTATATAAAGCTCGATACGGGCGAGATAATCGTGTACGGCCATCTCTCGAAATACACGCCCGAGATCGAGGATATCCTTTTCAATCTGCGTATCAAAAACAGAACGTACGATGTGACTTGGCAGCCCCCGGCACATAAATACCGTGTCAATAAGGGCGACGTTATCGCCTATTCCGGCCGGTCAGGGGGAAGCACACCGCACCTGCATCTTGAGATCAGAGACGCCGACAATAATCCGCTCAATCCCTTAGTTCAGGGTGTCGATGTCCGCGATACGGTTCCGCCGCGTATCGATTCGGTTGTCCTCATTCCCCTCGACAACCGTTCGGCGGTAGACGGTTTCCCTGTTCCGATATGGATCGATTTTACCTCGTCGGAAACAATCCCAAATAAACCGGTTCATCTCTCCGGCCGGATCGGCGTTGCGGCGTCGGCATGGGACAGGGTCAACGATTCGAATAACGTGCTTGGCGTATACCGGCTGTCGCTTGCAGCCGGTTCCGAGATCGTTTTTTCGAAAACATACGGCAAACTGTCGTATCTCTATAACGGTATGGGTGCGCTCGATTATCTTCCGGGGGATTATTACGGTGGCAGGGGTTCGATCTCGGCGCTATTCAGACGAACGGGGAATTTTCTGGACTTTTACTCCGGTGAGGGGATTCTTACGAATATTGCTGTGGATACGGACCGCACGGCGGGGGTTACAGTCACTGCGGTCGATTTTGCAAACAATACCACAGAACGAACTGTACCAGTAGTATTCGGCGCGAAACCGGTTTTTGTGTATTGCGGATATACAAACGAAGATAATTTTCGCATTGCAGGGACTGTCGCCTCTGGGCAGATCGACCGTGCGGAAATATGGGAATCGAGCAGCGGAACCTCATGGACACTCGTTGAAACCTATTTCGTCATGAAAGACGCCTGCGATATCAATTTCAAAATCCCCGAAACGCGGGGAAAACTGAAAGTTGTGCTCACCGCTGAAAATACGCAAGAATCGGCGCCGGCGATTCTTGCGTATGCCGGAACCAAAACAGAAACCAACACCGCACTTGCATTCGATACCGAATTGCTTCACGACCGCATCATTGTCCGCATTTCCGCGGACAGCCGTCTGTCCTCCCTGCCTGTAATCGAAACCGTCGGAAACGGAAACAAAAGCAATCGATCTGTCTGCGCCGTTCCTACCGGCGAGGCGTCATGGATTGCATCCGTTCCCCTGAACGAGGGCACAGTGATCGATTCCATCGCGGTTACGGCGTATGATACCGGCGGTAACGGCATCTGTTCGGTAATCGCCGCCGGGGTGACCGTACTTAGCGCATCGTCTCACACAACTGTCCATTCCGCGGACGGCCGTCTGACAATTGATGTCCCGGCCGGGACATTATACCGACCCGCACCGGTGAAAATCTTCGAAGAGGGCGTTTCCGGACACTCCGGTTTGAAATATGTTTCCGGCGGATATCGAATTCTACTCGGTGATAAATCTATGAAAGGCTCTATTCGCGCACGATACCGGCTCGACGAGGAACCGCCAGAAAAAGCTGCGCTATTTTTCGCAAACGGTAACGAAAATTCGGGTAACGGTAATAGATGGCGGTATACCGAAACCGTTCGCTCGGGTACGATGCTTTCCGGCGATATCGGCGGTTCGGCCTGTGTTGCGATACTCACCGACGAAACGCCGCCGGCAGTCCTTTCGCAATCACCCCGCTCGGGCGGAACGATACGGTCGCGCAAACCGACATTATCTGCATATGTCGAGGATAAAGGATGTGGTCTCGAGGGATCGAACAGTTTCGCCATGTCAATCGATGAGATACCGGTATACGGAGAGTACGATCCCGCGCGGCATACGATAACCTATACCCTTCACAACGATCTTTCGCCAGGCAGGCATACTGTTCGTCTCACGGCTACAGACAGATTGGGAAATGCCAAATCCATCGAGTGGTCGTTTACGATTGCACCTTGACCGGCGGTCAGTTTTTTTCCTGTTACAGTCGGTTTCGGTCAGCCGCGCGCCATTACGACCGCAAGTACGATCGAGACGGCATACAGTGCAACAAATACCGCTCCCTCTATCCTCGAGATTGTTTTTCCCGACATCGCAAACGGTATGAGCAACAACGCCGTGCCCATCATAAGCGGCATTCCGACAATGTACAAATAACGGTTGGGAGAGATTTCGAACGGTTTGACAACTGCGGTCACTCCAACGACGAGCAGGATATTGAATATGTTCGAGCCAACAATGTTTCCGAGCGAGATGTCGGCCTGTTTTTTCAGCGAGGCTATAACCGAGGTGAACAGTTCCGGAAGCGAGGTTCCCAAGGCAACAACAGTGAGGGCGATAACGGTCTCACTTACCCCGAGAATAGTGGCAATATTGATTGCCCCTTTCACAAAGAGATTCCCGCCGATACCAAGACCTGCGACTCCTACAATAACCATGAAAATGAGCGCCGGATAGTTTTTTTGAGCTTTTTCATCGTCAACGTCCGGTGCGGCGGTTTTGCTTAAGAAACAGTGACGGATATAAAATGCGAAAAGAAGAAGAAAAAACATTCCGACAAGCAGTCCTGCATACTGCGTATAGCCGACATACAATGTTATCGCCGAAATAATCAGCATGAACGGCAGTTCCCATTTGATGAGATTGCGGTTTATCGCAATCGGGCTGAGCATTGCAGTCACACCGAGTATCAGGGCTATGTTCGCGATATTCGAGCCGACGACGTTTCCGAAACACATATCTCCCGATCCCCGAATCGCTGCTGTCAGGCTGACGGTCAATTCCGGAGCGCTTGTGCCGAACGCAACGATGGTGAGGCCGACTACAAGCTCGGAAACGCCGCTTTTCAAGGCGATTCCCGTGCCGCCGTCAACAAGGTAATCGGCGCCTTTTACTAAAAGAACAGCTCCGGCGGCAAGCAACAGAAGTGATATAAGCATGAACAACATCGCTTTCAATAATCGTGATGAGAGTTTATCCGGCTGATAATATACGGATAACCGGCTTAAGAAACAATGAATTCGATTCTAAATGTGCGGTGATTTATTACGGTTAATCGAATCGGGTAAATTTCGTGCATACGCCCGCTTTATCTGGACAGGAGTTGAATCGCGAACAATAAAAACAGCATAAGCGTTCGTCCCCCGGTGGAAACGGGCAGTAATCCCCTCCTGCGCAGCGGGTACCGTCGAAAAGATATTCGCACGAATGGGCAATATACAGCATTTTCAACATGTTTGATTTCGATTTATAGGGCATACTGTTTCCCGTCGGGAGGTTAATATTTCCTGAATGAACTAAATCCTCTGCAAATGTAATATAAATGCCGCATGCAGCGCAATCGATATTCAGCGATGCACTAAATGTAAGTATTGCCTAACAATAAATAAATTATTATGTTTAAATGATAATTTTCGAAATATATTTTTTTCATATCGTTTCCATATCCTGGAAATGCTAATAATAAGGGAGTAAACATGAATACGCAGCAAAATCCGGCACCGGCCGAAAGCTCGAATACGGCATTGTTGTCAGTCGCGGTCATCGGCTCAGGCTACTGGGGCAAGAACCTCGTCCGGGTCTTTCATGAAACGGGTGCGCTGAAACTTATATGCGACAAGGAGTTCGCCTCGCTTGCAAAAATTCAACCACAATATCCCGATGTCGATACGTCACCCGATTTCGTCAAGGTTCTTGCACGTGAAGATATCCCTTGCATTGCCATTGCAACACCGGCCGAAACGCATTATTCGATGGCAAAAGAGGCACTCGAGGCAGGCAAACATGTCTTTGTGGAAAAACCGTTCGTGCTGAGAGAGGCCGAGGGCCGTAAACTGATCGAGATCGCCGAATCGAAAAATCTCGTCATTCAGGTCGGGCATGTATTGCAATACCATCCTGTGTTTATCCATTTGAAAAAACTGATCGCCGAAGATGAACTCGGGGATCTCCGCTATATATATTCACGGAGGCTGAATCTTGGAAAAATCCGGCGCGAGGAGAACATCCTCTGGTCATTCGCACCGCATGATATCTCGATGATCCTTGAGCTTGCCGAAGATTTCCCCGAAGCGGTGATGGCAACCGGCGGGAATTACCTTCATGAAGAAATCGCTGATGTAACCACGACTCATCTTGAATTCAAATCCGGGCTCAGAGCGCATATTTTCGTTTCATGGCTGCACCCGTTCAAAGAGCAGAAATTGGTGGTGGTTGGAAGCAAAAAAATGGCGGTATTCGACGATACCCTCCCCTGGGGAGAAAAACTCCGCCTATATGCCCATGAGATCGATATGGACGGCGATGTGCCGGTTCCGAGCAAGGCCGATCCGGAGAATGTCGCCGTTCCGCAGGGAGAACCGCTCAAAATCGAATGCCTTCATTTCCTCAAATGCGCGGCGAACGGCCTGAAACCGAAAACAGATGCAATTGAGGGTTTGCGTGTTCTGAAAGTGCTCAATCTGAGCCAGCAATCGATGGATAATGATAGCAGGAAAATGATCGTAACTGAAAAGATCTGACCGGCAGCTGGCGTGGTTTGATTTCGCGAGAGCTTTTTATTCAGCAGGCGATGTACTGTTTACCTGGAGGATGGTTTCATACAGTGTCAACAGGACAGCTTTTTCGTTTTCCCAGTTATAGGTCTTTTTCACCGCAGCTTTCCCGTTTTTTCCCATCCGGGCGGCCTCATCGGGATGATCGAATAAATAGCGGATTGCGCCGGCAATTGCATCCGGATCGAGTGAATCCACAAGAAGCCCGCATGTCGAACCCTCGACAATCGGACGCCACTGCTGGAAATCGGCCGCCACAATCGGTATTCCCGCGGACATATACTCAAATAGCTTATTCATATACCCGAATTTATTGTGCGAGTACGGCTGCGGTACGGCAAGGCCTGCACGTGCTGATGCAAGCACTCCGGCAACCTCGGCCCGTGTGAGAAATCCGTGGTAATCCACATAGGCGAATTCCGGCAACGCCCGCACCTCCTCCTCGAGCGATGCAGGCGCAAACGAGCCTCCGATAACAAGTGTGGCGTTCACATGCTTCCGTAGAGCGCCGATTGCCCGAACCATCTCGACGATGCCCCGGTCGCGGGTGATATTACCTATATACGCCACCGTATCGGATTTAGGCCGCGGTTCATCGGGGTCGTCGGCGCCGTCGAATTCCTCGATAATCGGAAAGTTATGGACGGTGACTGTATGTTTATTCAGCTTTATAAACCGGTCATAAATCTTCGGAGTCACCACAATAATCCCGTCAAAGAACCGAGCTGAAAACCATTCGAGTATACCGACTGCCCACGCGGCGGGAATCCGGAGATATAGGGGAATATATTCCTTGGTGCGGATATAATCGGGATAATCCTCGTGGATGTCGGCGACCACTTTTTTACCGCGGAGTTTCAGCATAAGCCCGGCGGGCATGAGTTCGGGATCATGGAAATGATATATGCCGGCGCTTGTACGCAGAGCTGCGCGGTAGACATCGAGCACGGTCAGCAGCATCCGTTTCAGTTTGCCCGTACGGCGTGAAACCGCATGGATATGAATGCCGTCCACCGTTTCATCCTTATCATGACGGGCGACAAGATGAACCTCATATCCTGCGGCGGCAAGGCTTTTGCATTCCTTGTGGAAAATCCGGGTATCGAACGGGATATGCACGGAGGTAAAATGACAGACACTCGTTTTCTTATTCATAATCCGATACCGGGATAAAAATTGACAAACATGGATGCCGGTTAACCGGGGAAACAAGCACCGAGAATGGCTACGATCTTCTCCGCCGCCCGGCCGTCCCCGTATAATTGCCTGCCATTGTCTTTGACCTTATGGATGCCGGTATAATCACCGTACAGAACATTCCAGCCGCTCTCAACCGTTTCTATCCACTCGGTTTCCTCCCGGAGTGTAATGCACGGTACACCGAGCCAATATGCCTCTTTCTGCATGCCGCCTGAGTCGGTCAGAAGCAATCGCGCATTTCTGAGCATCAGTATCAGATCAAAATAACTCAGCGGCTCGACGATATGAACATTGTCAGAAAAGGCGTCTGACATTTCTGCATATACTTTTTTCGTCCTCGGATGCATCGGAAAATACAGCTCCATACCGTCCGCTATCTCATTGACAAACGACACGATCGTTTTGAATTTCTCCGGATCGTCGGTGTTTTCCGCACGATGCATGGTCATTACGCCGTATTCGCGGCCGTCAAGCTTCATCCGCCCGAGAATATCCGACGACTGCTCGGCGATTTCAACGGCGGTGAGGAGCACGTCGTACATGACATCACCGGCATTAACCACAAGCGGTTCGTTTTTGTCGACGTTGAGACAGTAGCCGAGATCGGCGATGCTTTCATCGTCCACAAGTTTGCCTCCGTTCAGGCCTGCAGGGAAAGTTTCCTTTTCGAGCTGTTTCACCGCATTCTCACAGGGACAGAACAGAAATGTCGAGACGTGATCGGTCAGGATTCTGTTGATCTCCTCGGGCATATATTTGTTGAAACTTCTCAGGCCAGCCTCGATATGCGCAACGGGCATATGCATTTTTGACGCCGCAATCGCGCCGCCGAGAGTTGAATTGGTGTCGCCGTACAGCACAACAACATCCGGTTTTTCCTCGGTCAGAATCTCCTCGGTTTTACGGATTATCTCTCCGGCTTGTTGTCCGTGCGGACCGGAACCGACCTCAAGATGATAATCGGGCGTTTTTAGTCCGAAACCGTCGAAAAAAATTTTCGACATATTATAATCGTAATGCTGGCCGGTGTGGATCAGAACGTCTCTCATCGGAATATCGCTTCTATCTGATCGACATTCGATCGCACGCAAAACCGGTGCGTATTTGATAAATTGAGGCCGGGCGCCGACAATATTGACAATTTTCATATCGTAAGTAAACCCTCATGGTAAATGTAATGTTCGCGCACATACACACAACAGCTAAAAATCAGCGGAACGCGTCTAACCGAAATCAGTCCACCGAACATCCCGTCGATGTCGCATAGAATTCGGCGACCGTATCAACCACGTATTCCTGCATTTCGCGGGTCAGTTCCGGATAGACCGGAATCGCAAGCGTTGTATCGGCGGCTTTCTCGCTTTCCGGAAAATCGCCTGATGTGTAGCCGAGATAGGCGAAACACTCCTGGAGATGAAGCGGCACAGGATAATAAATCTCGGTCGCGACATCGTGATCGGCAAGATATGCTTTGAGCGCGTTTCGCTGCTGCGCGCGGATAACATACTGATTGTAAATGTGCCAATAGCCGTCCGGTCGCGGCGGAGTCATTACAATATCTCCCAGCCCTTTCCGGTCGAACAGCTCCGTGTAATAATCGGCGTTTTCGCTCCTTTTTTTCGACCAACCGTCGAGATATCGGAGTTTTACCTGAAGCACCGCCGCCTGCAACGCATCGAGCCGTGAATTTATCCCTACCATCGGGTGATAATATTTCGGATTAGAGCCGTGTACTCTGAGAAGCGCTGCCTTTTCGGCGAGCTCGTTGTCATTGCTAACCACCATGCCGCCGTCACCAGCGCCGCCGAGGTTTTTTGCCGGGAAAAATGAAATACAGCCGGCGATGCCGAATGTACCCGCTTTCCGCCCATCGAGGGACGAGCCGATAGCCTGCGCGGCATCCTCGATAACCGGGATAGCATATTTATCAGCGATCGGCTTGATTTTGTCCATTTCCGCCATGAGGCCATAGAGGTGTACGACGAGAATTGCTTTTGTTTTTTCGGTGATCAGCGATTCGATATTATCGGGATCGATATTGAATGTATCCGGTTTGATATCGCAATAGATCGGTTTCGCGCCAAGCCTGACAATGGAGCCGGTTGTGGCAAAGAATGTATACGGCGTTGTAATAACCTCATCTCCGGGGCCGATCCCAAGCGCCATCAGCGCAAGCAGAATGGCGTCGGTACCCGATGCACATCCAACGGCGTGAGACGTGGTACAGTATTCAGCAACCCTTTCCTCAAACTCTTTCACTTTCGGACCCATGATAAAATACTGACTCTCGAACACTTCTTTTACTCCCGGTTCAATTTCGCCGCGTAAGGTTTCATATTGCGCTTTCAGATCAAGCAACGGTACTTTCATTCATTCATCCTCTTGGTTTTTCAATAACTGGTTTTTGGGAACATCTCGCAACTTTTTCGCGGGATTCCCGCACACAACGGTTCCCGGCGCAACATCCTTAGTCGCCACCGATCCGGCAGCGATCATGCCGTCCGCCCCCACAACTTTGCCCGGAAGGACAGTTGCATTGACAGCGATTCTGCCGCCGTTTTTTACGGTTACACCCTTATAATACTTCGTCCGTTCTTTCCATCGTCCTGCATAATTATCGTTGGAGGTTGCCGCACACGGCGCAATGAAGCAATCGTCACCGATTTCAGAATATGCGCAGATATACACATCGGTCTGTATTTTACACCGCGCGCCGATTTTCACTTTGTTGTCGAGGGAAACATTGCGGCCGATTATGGTGAATTCGCCGATAGAAACATCCTCGCGGACCGAGGCGGTATCGGCGATAAGCACGCTGGGACCGATTGTCGAACCGGCATAAACAATTGCACCTGTTCCGACGATAACATTTTCGCCGATTGTTGCGGGAGCGAGTGATCTGCCTGAGCGGGTGGTTTTACTCCGCGATGCGGCCATGGGCAGTTTCCCGATCACCGCATGGTCGTCAATTCTGACATTCGAGCCGATCACAGCATCCTTTCGAATGACGACATGGTGGCCGATTGTACAACCGTCGCCAATCACAGCGCCGTCCTCGATCACCGTAAAAACACCGATAGTGATATGTTTTCCCAGCTTTGCGCCGGGGTGTATATAGTTTTCCATAACGGTACCTGCCAAAGGTAAGATAGATGTTTAGGATATTATTTCTGAATTTAAGTTTTAGATATGTAATATACGTTATTTCGGTTACATGAAAAACAAAAATCAGACAAAACTATAAGAATCCGATTCGAGTACGCATAAAAAAACCCCATGAAATTCATGGGGGTTTTTTATAGTTTTTTGATTAAAAAAACATATACCGTCTTATTTCGATTCTGCAATGATCGCAGCGACGATATTTTTCATTCCGTTATGCTCAAGCGAATAATACACTACATTCCCGTTACGTCTGGAACGCAGAACTCTGCGGGATTTGAGAATGCTGAGCTGTTGGGAAGTCAACGACTGTTTTGTGCCAAGCTTTTTCACGAGCTCACCGACGGATTGCTCGCCGTTCATAAGTATATTGACAATTTGAAGGCGAATCGGGTGAGCAACCGCTTTCAATGTCTCCGCCATTCTCTCTAACGTATCATCCTGAATCAAATCTGACGAATAACTCGACAACGTTACCTCCATTCTAATAAAATTATGACGCACAATTTCTGGAAATAAATATAATATACTAATATACTACATTTAAAATCGAATTTCAATGGTTATTTTATACATTTTCCGTCGATATTTTGTATAATATTGGAATATTTAGAAGTTATCGAGAAATAAAAAATCCGAGCTGTATATTATATATCTTTTTTTTATAATATTGACGGCAGTTATCCGCGACGGTAAATGCGAATACTGCAGATCATTCTAAATACATTTGAAAAAACAATTGAAATACCGTCGAAAAGACCCTATGTTTCAGTACTCTCATTTATTAAATTCGGTTCCCCAATACTATTAAAGAAATATAATACATGCTAAATTCTATAAAAACTGTGCGCTCGCTCACATCGGCCGGTAAATCCGCTGGAAAATCGTTCCGGGCAATGATTTTTTTTACTCTCGCTACCGTTCTTTCAGTTTTCGCCGGATGCGGAACCTCCGAAAAGGATTCTGACGGTAACGGGACCTACACAGTTGCGGTCATTCCCAAAGGCACAACCCATGAATTCTGGAAATCGATCCGCGTCGGTGCGCTTAATGCCGCCGAAGAAACAGGCATAGATATCGTCTGGAAAGGATCGCTTCGCGAGGATGACCGCGAAGAACAGATTCAGCTCATAGAATCATTTATTTCCCGCGGGGTCGACGCAATCGTGCTTGCGCCGCTGGATGACCGGGCGGCCATGCTGCCAGTCCGCGAGGCGAAAAGTATGGGCATCCCCACAGTGATTATCGATTCGGGCATGCAGGGCGACGATTACGTTTCATTCGTCGCGACAGACAATTACAAAGGTGGTGTTCTCGCGGCCGAACATCTCGGAACGATCATGAATGGATCCGGCAAAATCATCGTTCTGCGGTATCAGGAGGGCAGCACGTCCAACTCAAACCGCGAGCGGGGCTTTCTCGATACGATAACAACAGAATTTCCCGACATTGAAATTCTTTCCGACAATCAATATGCCGGGCCGACAACCGAATCCGCCTACCGTGTAAGCGAAAACGTTATCAACCGGTTCGACGAGGTCGAAGGCATCTTCGCACCGAACGAACCGGTTCTATTCGGATGCCTCCGGGCGCTTCAGGACCGCGGCCGTGCGGGCGAGGCTAAACTGGTCGGATTCGATTCCTCCGAGACACTCGCCGCAGCGCTTGAAAAAGGGGAAATTCACGGGCTGATTCTCCAGGACCCGGTCAGGATCGGTTATCTGGGCGTATTGACCGCGGTCAGACATCTCCGCGGCGAACAGGTCGAAAAACGCATCGATACCGGAATCACCGTCGCAACGCCCGACAACATGCGCGATCCAGAAATCGACCGTCTGCTTCATCCCGTAACCTCAAACAATACTGACAACGAATGACATACCATATACCTATTTCTCAAAGGAGGCAGACTTATGACAGTCCAATCGTACGCATCGGCTGCACTCGACCAGGGAAACGGAATCCTGCGGCTTGCACCAAATTGGGTGCCGCGGTCCTTTTGTATTCCCGGACGGCGCATCAAACTACATCCCGACGATTATTACGCGTACGGCGGGAACCGCGGCGGAATCGACGAGCGCTGGTTTTCGTCCACAACCCCGGCTGACAACGGCCCGCTTACGACAGAGAACGAGGGATTGAGCGTTGTGATTTTCGAGGACGGCTCTGATACATGGCGGATACTGCTCCGCGATGCGGTCGACACTCTCAAATCTGAACTCATTGGCAGCCGGATATGGGATACCTACAGAAGCTGGCCGATGTATTCGAAATTCTTTGATAACAAAAAAGCGCTCCCGCACCATATCCATCACAGTGACGAGCACGCCGCCCTTACCGATCAGAAAGGCAAACCGGAGGCATATTATTTTCCTCCGCAGGTGAATAACTACGAGGCGGATTTCCCGTATACATTCTTCGGACTCGAACCCGGAACAACGAAAGACCAGGTGCGCGAATGCCTGATGAATTTCTCGAAAGGCGATAACAAAATCACCGACCTTTCAAAAGCCTACCATCTTGAGACTGGCATCGGCTGGGATGTCCCGCCGGGGATGCTTCACGCACCGGGCAGTCTCTGCACATACGAGCCGCAGAAAGCCTCGGACGTGTTCTCGATGTATCAGTCGATCACCGGAGATGCGGTTATCCCGGAGGAACTGCTTTGGAAAAACACACCCAGAGACCGTATGAACGATGTGGATTTCCTGCTTGAAATCATCGATTGGGATTTGAATGTTGATCCGAATCTGAAAGCGAACCGGTTTATGACGCCGATTCCGGTCCGGCCAGAGGATGAAATGAACGCGGAGGGCTACTCGGAAAAATGGATCGTGTATAAATCCTCCGCATTCAGCGCCAAGGAACTGACCGTTTTCCCCGGCCGGAGTGTGACTATCACCGACAGCGCCGCCTATGGCATGATCATGCTTCAGGGGCACGGCGAAATGGGTGTGTGGGATATCGAAACGCCCGCGCTCATCCGGTTCGGACAGCTCACCTATGACGAATTCTTTGTCAGCGAAGAGGCAGCCCGCGACGGGGTCACCATCACCAACCCCTCGGCAAGTGATCCGATTGTCATGCTCAAACATTTCGGGCCGGAGAATCCCGATCTGAATATCGGCAGATGATTGTATTACTTTTAATTAACCGAAACGCATAACCACGGAGGCACCATGAATACCGATAACATCACCAGAAGAGATTTCATGAAAAAAGCGGGCACCGGAGCGCTTGCCGCCGCTGGCATGTCAATGATGTTTCCCGGGCTGCCGAAAGCGGTCGAGGAAATGGAGCCGATGCGGATTGTCAAGATCGACGCGGTAACGCACAAAAGCGCCTACTGGACCTGGATGCGCCTTCACACCAACAACGGCCTGATCGGTTACGGCGAAACCTATCCGCGCACTAACTCTGAACTCGGTGCGATGAAAGACATGGCCCGGCTAATCCTCGGCAGAGATCCCCGTCAAATCGAACGTGTCTGGCGCGATAACTACGCGCGGTCGTCCTTCTCGGTGACCGGCGGCGCGGAAATGCGGGCTCTGTCGGCGGCGAACTGTGCGATGCTCGATATTGTCGGGCAGGCGCTCGGAGTGCCTATGTATCAGCTTCTCGGCGGAAAAGCCCAGGAAAATATCCGCATTTACAGCACCTATTTCACCGACCTCCGTATTGACGGCATGGTGTTCGCGGACAATGTGGAGAAAGTTACGCGGTTTCTGCTCGGCCAGGGTGTGAAAGCAATCAAAATCTATCCCTACGATCAGGTCGCTCGGAAGAACAACTACAACTACATGTCTGCGGTGGAAACCGAGGAATGTTTGGACTGGGTGAAACGCATCCGCGACACCGCCGGGCTTGAGATGGAGATATGCATCGACACCATGTGCAAACTCAACCTGCCCATGTCCATCCGCGCGGCGAAATCACTTGAACCCTACAACATTCTGTTTCTCGAGGATTTCGTCCACCCTGACAATCCGCAGGCATACAAGGCCCTCTCGCGAGAGACCTCCATTCCGCTCTGCCACTCGGAACGGCTCGCCACACGGTATCAGTTCCGCGAGATGCTCGAGATCGAGGCGGTGGATATTGTGATGTACGACATGGCCTGGGTCGGCGGCCCGACCGAGGCGAAGAAGATTTCCGACATGGCGGACACCTACTATGTGCCGACCGCGCCCCATACGGCGGGCGGACCGCTCCTGTATCTGTCCTCCATCCAGACCTCGGCGGCGCTCACCAACCTGTTCATCATGGAATCGAGCTACAAACGGTGGACCGAGGATTATCCGAAATACATCGAGGACTGCCCGGTGCCGGTGGACGGTATGATCACGCCGCCCGACACGCCGGGGCTCGGTGTGAAGCCGGTCATGGCGAATTATTCCAACGGCGAGGCGACGATTGTGCCGATCGCGGAGGTGTAGGGTAGCCATCTAAATATTTGTAGATACAGAAAATCCCTCGAATTGAGAGGTTTGGGGGATTTTTTTAAATATGAATATTTTATTTAGGTGGGAATACTAAGTACCGAATATACACAAATAATACGGTTTACAAATTTACAGCACAGAATAAAGCGTAGAACATGTAAATAGGTGTTAATAAGATGCTCTAGTATACGGACCGAAAACACACAAAATTGGTAGATTTTCAAAATGGTTTTTTGAAAGAAGTGATTGGAAGCGTGACCTTTAGAATGAAAGCTTTATTTAGAATAGTTTCCGAGAAGCAAGAATATCTTTAAAGCTGATCAATATATTAATAAATGTTTCGCTTTCAAAAATTTGGATAAGAAGCCATATCCCTGATAATACGCTTACTACTTTTACACATAATGAATTATACCATTTTGAATTTTTATTTATTTTGTTAATATTGATATTTATATTTTCAGTATAAATATCCAGCAAATCTATACGATTATCTTCTAATTTGCTTAGGTATGGTATACTTAGAGGTGAGTTCGATAATCCACCCACTGTAATTCTTTTCATAAGTTGTGTTTTTTTAATCTCGAATTGATCGTTAATAAATGTTTTTATTGAATGTATATATTGACGTCTTTTAAAAAATGAAATTCTTTCTTCATTATTTATTACTTCAATTATCGACGAATAAAATATTTCTATATGTTCAGTAGCTTGACGGATATATAAATCTAAACTGGAGCTGTAAACAGCACTACTTCTTATTGCTCCTCTTTTACTGATTTCATTAAGTAGTTCTTGTTCTTCCTTATAATGTCTAGCAGTTAGTCCAATACTTTTTTTTCGATAAATATTCTCTACTTTTTTTGAAAATTTATTTATACTGAATAGCATAGTATTAGACTCGAATTTTTGTAATAAATA
>CAZCDQ010000077.1:0-16467 GCA_964497605.1 uncultured bacterium | reverse complement strand
GATGTGTTCAATTGACTTTTATTTTACATTTGAGAACTTTTGACTGTCGAGTAAATACTAAAACTAAAATTAATAAAAATGACACACACATCTTTTTAATGAATCACTCCTCCTTTTAGAATGAACAAATAATACTATGTGCAAGTATTCTCGTATTACAATAGATGTTTTGCTTATTAATGTCAAGATGTTTTTTTGAAATAAATTTCGATTCAACATTTTTTTAATGTATATTTATTTAAGATATTTTATTTATAAAACTCTTATGGTTTATTCAAACATATAACGGAGCTTAATCATGGAAGCCACATATTACGAACAGCACAAAGACAACAAACTCCGGTGCCTGCTCTGTCCGAATTTCTGCGTCATTGCGGACAGAAAATCGGGAAGTTGCCGGATTCGGTCGAACCGCGGCGGCACACTATATGCCGACTCGTACGGCGAGGTGGTCTCGCTGTCGGTCGATCCCATCGAGAAAAAACCGCTCTATCATTTCTACCCGACTCATCCGATTCTGTCAACCGGGCCGAACGGCTGCAATTTCAGATGTGGATTCTGCCAGAACAGCGCCATCTCGCAGGGAAAGACGATGACCCGTCACGTCACACCCGAACAGCTTGCGGAGATGGCATCGAAGAACGGCTCAATAGGCGTTGCCTACACCTACACCGAGCCGTTCATCTGGTTCGAGTATATCCGTGATGCCGGCACGCTTGTCCATGAAAAAGGACTTAAGAACGTGATGGTTTCCAACGGCTATGTGAACGAGAAGCCGCTGCGGGAACTGCTTCCGCTTATCGACGCCATGAATGTTGATGTAAAATCCATGAATCCGGAATTCTATACAAAGGTCTGCGGCGGAAAGATCAAGGATGTGCTCCGGACAGTCGAGATCGCATCCGAGTTCTGCCATATCGAGATAACGAACCTTATGATCACGAATTACAACGACACTAAGGAGGATTTCGAAAAATTGGTCTCCTGGATTGCCTCTGTAGACAAAACGATCCCGCTT
Organism: uncultured bacterium; assembly: GCA_964497605.1. Classification (GTDB taxonomy): domain Bacteria; phylum Latescibacterota; class Latescibacteria; order Latescibacterales; family Latescibacteraceae; genus Latescibacter. The sequence goes on along the minus strand of CAZCDQ010000077.1, from coordinate 15,449 downwards.
CATTTCTCGCGGTATTTCCCGCAGTATAATTTTACCGAACCGCCGACATCTGAGGATACGCTTGTGACTGCGTACGAAACCGCTCGGGAGAAACTCGATTATGTGTTTGTGGGCAATATCGAGCTTGAGGGATCGTCCGACACATACTGTCCCGCATGTGGAAACACGCTGATCGAGCGGTCGTATTTCCGTGTCGATATGAGTGGCATTGAAAACGGCGCATGTTCCTCCTGCGGCGCGAAACCGGATATTATCGGAATCTGAATGCGAAAATATTTCACAAAAGGCGACATTGTTCTCATCACAGTTATTGCCGTCATATCGGCCGCAAGCATCGCGGGAATGAACAGAATATTTGGCGGCGGAAAGCATGTCGTTGTCGAGGTCGATAACCGCCTGGCGCTGGAACTTTTGCTCGATTCGGACGTTACAGAATCAATCCGAGGCCCACTCGGGGAAACTGTTATTTCTATTGAAAATGGAACTGCACGGATTGTCAATTCTCCCTGCCCGCACAAGTACTGCGTCCGTATGGGGAGTATCAGCAGACGGTCCGAAATCATTGTGTGCGTTCCGAACCGTGTATTCATGACTATCCGGGGTGGGCACGAGGAACAGCCGATGGATGGGGTGACGCAATGACAAATGGAAAAACAGCTACTCGTCGGATTGTGCTGTTATCGATGCTGTCCGCATGCGGTTTGGTCTTTTTCGTCTTCGAATCGTTCCTGCCGATACTGCCGTGGTTCAGGCCCGGACTCGGGAATGTGGCGACACTGATTGCGATGATGATGTTCGGGTTCGGCGATGCGGTGAAAGTTACAGTGCTGAGGGTTGTGCTCGGTGCACTTGTGCTGGGCCGGCTGTTCACGCCGGTATTTGTATTTGCGTTTGCGGGAGGACTTGCCTCAGTTGCGGTTATGGGGCTTGCGATGCAGTACACAAACCGGGTTTTCGGACCGGTCGGTATCAGCGTGCTCGGCGCGGTCGCGCATAATATTGTTCAGCTTGCAATTGCATATTTGCTCTTTATAAAAAGCGCGGAAATCTTTATATTTATACCGATCTTTCTCGGCGCGGCGGTGGTGACCGGAACGGTTGTAGGGATCGTTGCACACATCGTATATGGAAAAACGAAAGACCGTCCCGGATTCGAGGCTTTACGGGAAGGATAGTTATACATTGATTTTTGAAAAGATACCCCTCTTTTTTGATGATTCGGTACGTCTCTTCTATAGCCACTATGGTATAAGAAAGTGGGATACGGCGCTCTCCGCGCTTCGCGCAGTCGCAGCGGGCAACCGAAGGGGGGGGTAAAATATTTGATCATATACTGACACGAAACGAAACTATATCCATGAAAATCGGCAAAACACGCATCGAGGTTGTCGGTGGCTCTGTTACCGAACTGAAAGTCGACGGGATTGTCAATCCCTCTAACGACATGCTCTGGATGGGCGGCGGCATATCGGGTGAAATCCGAAAAGCCGGCGGTAATTCTATTGAACAGGAAGCAACAGGACACGCCCCTGCCGAAATCGGGACGGCTGTTGTATCCGGTGCGGGAAATCTGAACGCGCGGTGGATATTTCACGCGGTTATATCCGGACAGGACCTGAAAACGACCGAGGATTCGGTCAGGTCTGCAATGCGGACATGCCTTGAAAAAGCGACGGAAAAAAACTGCCGCTCGATTGCGGTTCCGGTGCTTGCAACAGGTATTCACGATATCGAGGTTCATGTCGATGTTACCGGAATGGTCGATGTTACGGTGGATTTTCTGGTGAACGGGAACCACCCGCTCGAATACCTTGCTTTTATCGGGGAGGACAAGCAAATCCGCGATATTATGAATGAGGCACTATTGGAAAAATTTACGAAACATGGATGATAAACGAGACATGGTACGCCTCAGGGAACAGTTCGGGGAAATTGACCGCTGTTTCAGATGCGGGCTCTGCAGGACAGTGTGCCCCTCCTTTAAAGCCTCCGGGTTGGAATATTCTTCCCCGCGGGGGCGGATTCAGTATGCGAAAGCCGTTCTCGATGGAAAAATTTCTACCGACCGTGTATTTCAGGAAAAAATCCTCGACTGCCTGAACTGCATGCGCTGTGCAGCATCGTGTCCATCCGGAGTAAGAACAGACCGGATCGTTCTTGCTGCCCGCGCCGATCTGGTAAAAAATGGCAAGCTTACAGTTGTAAAAAAGGTTATATTTAATACGCTCATTAAAAGTCCCTTTTTCATGCGGCTTGCCGCATTCGGCGCGAATATGGGACAAAAATGGTTTTATGAGCCAAACGGACTTTTAAAGATGCTTGTCCCGAAACTGATGGGCATGGGAGATAAGAAGTTCCCCGCGTTTGCGAAACGTCCGGCAGTAAAAATCCTTCCTGAGATCAGCCCGTCCGTCGCGGGCGATCGGAAAATGAGAGTAGGATATTTCATCGGCTGTGCAACAAATCTCATGTTTCCTGAGGTTGCAACGGCGACTGTGGATGTGCTTACCCGCAACGGCATTGAGGTGGTTATACCGAATGGTCAGGTCTGCTGCGGCATTCCGGTATATTCCTCGGGCGATTACGATAACGCGCGGGCACTTGCGGAAAGAAACCTCGACGTGTTCCGTACATCGGGTATCGATTGTATTGTTACCGACTGCTCGTCCTGTTCCTCGGCGCTGAAACACGATGTTGAAGAACTGCTGGGTGTTGCCAGATTTCCGGTGCCGGTGTACGATCTTATGGAATTTCTTGCAAATGTTATTGAAATCGATAACGATTTCGGAGCATTTCCGATCGATGTGACCTATCACGATCCCTGTCATCTGAAAACCGGACAGGGCATTTCGGATGAACCGCGAAAACTCATGAAAATGGTTCCGGACTTAAATTTGATTGAAATGGAGGATACCGATCTGTGCTGCGGCGGAGCAGGATCGTTTACGTTTACACATCACGAGCTTTCACGGAAGATCGGAGCATCCAAAATAAAGCAAATTAAAAATACCGGCGCAAAATATGTTGCGACACCGTGCCCATCGTGCAAAATGCAGATCGACGACTTGATCTGTCACGAGGGACTCGACATAAAAACAATTCATCCTGTCGAAATACTTGACCAATCATATAAGGTAAAGGATTTAAGCGACAGCGAATTTTATTACAACGAGCAGTATTCGGATAATGTGGGGGTACTATGAAAAACTTTTTCCATACATTAACGGCCGTACCGTTTTATATAATTATTGCCATGGCCGTCATACTTTTTGCGGGATGCGCCTCGAATGCGCCCTCAATGCGGACCGGCGCGGATAACGAGGAAATCGTAAAAATTGCCGCCGATCTGTTTCTCGAGGGCAAGATGGCGGAGGTTAAAAAAGACTGGTCCTCAGCAATATCATCCTATTCCGAGGCGTTTCAATACGATCCGGACTCTCACGAGATCGCCTATTCGCTCGCAAAGGCGTTTCTCATGGACGGGAAAAAGCGGTCGGCGCTTCATTATACGAAATCGGCAGTGCGGCTGAATCCGGAAGAGGCCGCCTACTGGCAGCTTCTCCAATATATCGAGGAACAGGAAAAAAACTTCGAGGGTGCCGCCGAGGCGCTTGAGATGTATCTTAAACTCACACCCGACCATGAGATCAATCACGAAATAAAACTGGCGCAGTACTATTTTGCGCTGGACAAAGACAAAAAAGCAGTCAAAATGCTTCTCGAGCAGGCCAGAGACGAACATGCCACCGCCGAGGAAATTGCCAATATCGCCAGCGTTCTCGCCTATAACGGGAGAACCGATGATGCAATATCTCTTTTCCGCGGCCTCATTGATCGTAATCCGACAAATATTCAGTCTTATCTCATGCTCGCCGGTATGTATGAAGATATCGGCCGGTACGAGGAGGCATACCGCGTGTACCAGGATGCGCTTGAAATCGAACCCGACAACGTCTATCTCATGGTGCGGATCGGAAATCAATGCCTGATGGAGAACGACTGGAACTGCTCGCTTAAGTTTTTCGAGGCCGCATACCTTGCGGGACCCGAAAAGGTCGAGGCGGAGGGTATCAATTATATCGAGATCGCCCGGACATTAGCATCCGTGTATTACTACGCGGGAAAGGAGCGCGAGGGGAAAGCCATGGTCGATTCGCTTCGCACGTCGGGATATGACGACAGCAGGCTCTATTTCTCGCTCGGTAAAACCATGAATTATCTCAATCGGCCCCGTGAAGCGATCGACTATTTCAAAGCCGGATTCGAAAAAGAAGATGTAGACGATATGACCGAGGAGTCCCTGTATAACGCCTATCTCGGCTATACACGCTCGCTTGTCAGCGAAGACCGTGCCGAGGATGCGCTAGACATTATCCGTAACGACGCTCCCGAACACCTGAGCAACTCGGTTGCGCTGAAAGAACTCGAGGTCAGCATTTATATCAAACTTAACCGGTTCGACGATGCGATCTCGATCTCTGAGTGGTTGTCCGATGCCGATCCCGATAACCGCGCTCATCTTTTACGGCTGAGCCTTGTGTACGATCTCGCCGGACAGTTCGAGAATGCTGAAGAGGCGCTGCTCAAACTGCTTGATCTTTCGCCGGATGACCCGCTTGCGCTTAATAATCTCGCATATATGTATCTCGAAAATACGAAAAGGATTTCAAAAGCCATCGACATGGTAACAAAGGCGCTCGATGCCGAACCGGAAAACGGAGCGTATTTGGATACACTCGGATGGGCATATTATCTGAAAGGAAACTATAAAGAGGCGCTGAAAACCATAGAAAAGGCGCTTGAGGTTGCCGATGTCGATGACAAAGGTATTATTTACGAGCATTACGGTGACGTTCTTATGAAACTCGGAAAGAAAAGTGAGGCAGTCGACGCCTATAACAACGCGATAGAATACGGCGAAAATGAGGAAGGACTCAGATCGAAGATTCAAAACGCAGAATAAGTATCCGTTTATATTGCATTCTTTCGGCAGTCCTGATCGTGCTATCGGTTCTGCAAGGATGCGGTCTGAAACCGTCAGCGCCGATACCGTCCGATGTGACGGCCGATCAGGTCGCTGCGGCGCTGGACCGTCAGACCGGCACAGTCGACACGTTTTCCGGCACCGCCTCGGTCTATATCCGTGCGAATGGCTCGTCCGAATCGGCAACCATTCTGATCCGTTATATCTCACCGGGACTTTTTCGGCTGTATTTAAAAGGATTTGCAGGGATCGACATAGGACGTATCAGCGCGCTTTCCGATTCGGTGACCGTGTATATTCCGCCGGAGAACATTTATTTGAAAGCCGGACGGAACGATATATTCCTGAAACGGCTGTTTCCCGAAATCGATCTGGACATGCGGACAATCGAACTTTTATTCAATGGAACATTTCCGCCGGAGGACGAGCGTAACGGGTATGAAATATCGATGAACCGTATCGAAAACGAAATCGAACTCACGATGGCCCGCGGCAGCGAAATGTACCGGTACCGTGTCGCCGGAGCCGGACTGCGTTTGGTTCGCGAGGAATATCTGTCCGGCGGAGAGCTTGTCTGGCGGAAAACGCTTACCGACTATGATTCGTATGACGGGGTGGTATTCCCCGGCAGTATCACGGTGGAACGCGGCGGCGACCGGTTTTCCATTCGTTTTTCAGAGTGTGAAATAAACGGGGGGCTGTCCGAAGCCGATCTGACATTCAACATTCCGGCGTCCGCGGAAAGGATGTTTTTTGAAAGCGTTCGGTAATGACAAACCGCGGACTGCCCGTGAAACCGCGGTGCATTTTCTGACCCGTATCGAGCGCGAGGGTGCGTTTGCAGACCGTCTTTTGTCCTCGAAACTGGTGGAGGATCTCGGGCCGCGTGACCGGCTGTTTCTCCGGGAGCTTGTGCTCGGCGTATTGCGCTGGAAACGGTGGCTTGACTATATCGTCGGGACATATTATGATAAGGGTATAGGCGCGCTGAACATGGATATCCTCAATATGCTCAGGATAGGCCTGTATCAACTCGCTAAGATGGATTCGGTACCCGATTTTGCGGCTGTCGACCAAAGCGTTGAAATGGCCCGCAGGTCGTTCGGGAAAGGACCCGCGGGATTAGTAAATGCCATCCTGCGGCGCTTCCTTCGCGAGGGCATACCCGATTGGGGAGATATAGCCGTCGTAGAACGGCTGTCAATCGAATACTCGTGCCCGGCATGGATTGTCCGGCGGTGGATCGATTCGTTCGATATGGAAACGGCCGAGGCGATTCTCGTCTCGAGCTGTAAAAAAAATACCGTCACGATCCGGGTAAACACACTGAGGTCCGATGCCGATGCTCTCGCAGGTCAGCTTTCTGCGGCGGGTTTCGAGGTTTCGGCAGTGGCGGGTATCTCCGGATATCTCGATATTGCGAAAGGCACGGGGCTGTTCGATACGGACGCGTACCGTGACGGACTGTTCACCGCGCAGGACCCTGTGGCGGGAATGGCGGCAATGATGCTTGATCCACAGCGCGGCGATACGGTACTCGACCTCTGTTGTGCGCCCGGGGGAAAAACGACCCACATTGCGGAGCTGGCCGGGGATGATCTTGAAATCACAGCAGTAGATATCAATCCGAAACGGCTCGGGCTGGTTAAGAGCGCTGTCCACCGGCTTGGACTGAAATCTGTCGTATGCGCCGAGGGCGACGCAGTGCAGTTCGGAGCGGATACCGATGCAGTGTACGACCGGGCGCTGTGCGATGTTCCGTGTACCGGTACGGGGGTCTTCTCGAAACGGCCCGACATGAAATGGAGGCGGACTGTTGAGGATATCGGCCGTATGTCTGCGCTTCAGAACGATATTCTCGGCAGCGCGGCACAATTGGTGAAACCGGGCGGCGTGCTTGTCTACAGTACCTGTTCGCTCGAACCGGAGGAGAACGGCGCTGTGATCGACCGTTTTACCGCCAAATATGATTTTACGGTAGAGCGCGACAGCCGGTTCCGCGAATATGAAACCGAAAATGGTTATTTAACACTTCCTCAACGCATGCACGGCAGCGGAGCGTTTGTGTCAAAATTGAGACGAAAATAATATGGATTCAGACATGACAGGCGACACATCCAATACGCAAAACCCGACTGGGTTGGGTAAAAAAAGCCGAAAGCGGCGGATCGGGAGATTTCTCCTGAAACATCTGTTTCTCGGCGGCAGCGCACTTATACTGGCGGGTTTGCTGATTGTGCTTGCTTTCGACCGGATCGTATTCCCAATCGCGCTCAAATCGGGTGTCGAGGTCGATGCGCCGCAGCTTGTCGGGGTGAGTCTCGAGATCGCTGAAGAACTGGCGAAAAACCAAAATTTCGAAATCATGCCCGATTCGACCGAATACAACAACGATTTTCCCGCAAACACCATATCGTTCCAGTATCCCCACGCGGGGACAAAAATCAAACCCGGCAGGCGGATTCGTGTAACTGTTTCGCTCGGCGCCAAACCAGTGTTGATGCCTGATTTGATCGGTATGCCGAGGCGGGATGCGGAGCTTACCATCGAGGCCATGGGACTCACTCTCGCCGAGCATGAATGGGTGCATTCGAACGACTATCTCAAAGGTATTGTCGCACGCCAGTATCCCGAAGGAAACCAGGAGGTTTCCGGGGATGTTGATATTGTGTTGTATATCTCGGACGGTCTTCCGGAAACAGACATTATCATGCCGAACCTTCTCGAACTCGGGCTTTCTGCCGCCCGCGACACGCTTCGGATATATGGATACCATGAGGAAAATATTCAAATTCATTACGAGGAGGCGCCGGAGCTGCTGCCTGAGTCTATTATTGATCAGCATCCTGATCCGGGCACACCGACAAATCTTCAGAATCCGGTCGTGCTGATTGTCTCGCTTTCAGGATAATGTGCAAGAAGCAACGAATATTTTAGGCATAAAGGTTATGATATATGAATAAAATCAGAATTTCACCGTCCGTTCTTGCAGCGGACATCAGTTGCCTCGGGGATGAGATTGCCCGGGCAGAAAACGGCGGATGCGACGATATCCATGTTGATATCATGGACGGCCATTTTGTGCCAAACCTTTCTTTCGGACCTGCCATGGTGAGCGCGTTGCGGAAAATGACCGCTCTTCCGCTGGATGTCCATCTCATGATCGACAATCCAATAGATATGATCAAACCCTTTGCGGAGGCCGGAAGCGATTATCTGACTGTGCATGTCGAGGTAATCGACAGCGCTCATCATGTATTCGAGGAAATCCTTAATCACGGCGTCCGTCCGGGAATTTCGCTGAAACCGGACACACCGGTTGAGCACATTCTGCCGTACCTCGACCTTGTCGATCTGGTGCTGGTCATGTCGGTGTATCCCGGTTTTGGCGGCCAGTCCTTCATGGAGGAAGCGTACGACAGAATCGCCCGTATTGCAAAGGTCGCCTCGGAGCTGCATTCTCCCCCCCTTATCTCTGTGGACGGCGGTGTCGATACCGGAAATGCGGCCAAGCTTGTCTCGTCAGGCGCAAACCATCTCGTTGCCGGAACCGCTGTGTTCGGCGGGCATAACGCTGTCGAAAATATCGCTGAGTTACGTACGGCAGTTGCTGAATAACGCTCCGGGTGACGCACAGCTTGACAATGATGGCCAAAACTTTATATTTTACGGCATGCCGGAGGGGAGGAAGAATGACAAATGGATGAGCAGTTTTCTTACAAGGGATGTAAAACCTGGGAAACGTACAAATGACAACGATGTTTCAGATATATAGAATACGTGCTATAATTTTTATGCTTGCTGTCTGGAGCTTTTTTTTATTAGTGCCCGTGGATTTGAACGGCCAGGATTCACGGAACGAACTCGATCTGCTCCGGAAAGTAAGCGCAGCGTATATCGGCGAGGTTCTCGATTCCGCGGAAAGTATCGAGGATGCGGCGGAAACGATCGGTATTACGCCTGATGAGCTTCGGCGCCTCTGCCGATCCCTGTCGATCAACATTGCCCGATTTGAGCCAGTGTTCGATCCCTATTCGGTTCCCTCTGCTCAGATGATTCTCTCCGCAGGATACGAGCCGGATGCGGTGGTCTCATACAACTGGACAACACCATATCTCCTGCTTGTGGAAAAAAGCAGCCATACGCTGTTTCTTCTTCAGTATAAAAATGGGGTGAAAACCCTTTTAGGCGCATACGATTGCAAAACCGGCAAAATCCAGGGCGACAAACGTGAAGAGGGCGACCATAAAACTCCCGAGGGCGTTTATTTCCTCCGGAATAAATACGGCCGCGATGAAATCCGCAAACTTGTTGGCGCCAGCAACGCATATCAATACGGCGATATGGCATTCGCTACCGATTTTCCCAACAATATTGACCGGATGAACGGCAAGAACGGCAGCGGCATCTGGCTGCACGGTACCGATGAACCGTTCTCGGAAACCTCTGCATTAGACACCCGCGGATGCGTTGTCACAACGAATGAAACTATCAGAACGCTCAGTGAATATATCAGCCTCCGGCGGACACCGCTTATCATTGTGGAGGATCTCGAATTCAGCACAACGACGGAACATGCGGCGAAACAACGCGAGCTGCTCGATATGCTCGATCATTGGCGCCGCTCGTGGGCGGGAAAACGGATGGATGATTACATGGGCCATTATTCCGAGAAATTCAGAAGTTCCGGTAGAAACAAAACGCAGCTCAGAGAATTTAAATCGTTGATATTCGGCGCCCACACGATTAATCATATAATCATCGACAACATCATAATGCTGAAACATAACGGCGGCATGATTGCGAAATTCAATCAGGATTATTCCGCCTCCAATATTAAATCCAAAAACATTAAAGAGCTTTTTTTTATGAAAAACACCAATACCGGCGCATGGGAAATCATTTCCGAACGGACGACAAACTGATATACAACCGGCAGACCGCTATGATTAAACCGCCATTCACCGTCCTTTTGCTCAAAGACGCGCATAATCCTGTAACGCTCCGCATTACGGTGAAACTGGTTGCCCTGCTGTTCATTGTATTGTGCGGTTTGATTGGTCTTGCGGGTTACGGGGCGGTTCGTTTGATGCCCGGTGCAGATTCTGAGATGCTCTCCGCAGGTATCGAATCCGATGTTGCTGAGCAAGGATATATCCTTGCAGAGGCCGGGAACGAAGAACAGTCCGACTCCACTCAGCCCAGACAGCCTGATGTGGTCAATATGTCGATCGATACGGCAACGAACGGTGAACTTCAGTTTGAGTTTTCGTTTACGGGGATTCCGCTGGAGCAGCATCTATTCGTATGGATCATTATCAATCCCGATGACAGCGATTCTGGAATGACGGTTATACATCCCCGGAGTCCGATGTTCCGTGGTATACCGGTCGATTACAGAAACGGGATACCGTACCGCCGGACGCAGGACGGTTCGATTTCAGCAGTGCTGCCGGAAATGACTATCGGAATCGATTTCAACCGGTTTCGTGTGCTCGCATATTCGGAAAACGGAGACGTTGTTATCGACAAGACATTCAGCGTACATAAAAATATACAGCTATAGCCGTTCCCACATTTATGCCGAATCGTATGAATTACGATAACCCGAGACAAACATGATGCGACTATTATCAAGATACCTGACATTACTTTTTATACTTGCCGCGATTTTATCAGGCTCCGGCATAGCGGCTCAGACCAACACGGTTACCTATCAGAAGAATACCGAACATGAACTGACCATCTTTTTCATCAACGGAAAAGAGCCAGGGGGGACGATGATGATTATCGGCGGGATTCAGGGCGACGAGCCCGGCGGATATCTCGCCGCCGATCTCTATGCGGATATCCAGCTTGAAAAGGGTAATCTTATTGTGGTACCGCGGGCAAATTTCAATGCAATCATCCGGAATATGCGCGGTGTCAACGGCGACATGAACCGTAAATTCTCCAGCAGCGATACCCGAAAATACGACCGTGATATCGATATCGTCGAGGTGCTCCAGAATCTCATTATGAAAAGCGATGTGCTTCTTAACCTTCACGAGGGTTCCGGATTTTATCATCCGACATACATCTCCGATTTGAGAAATCCCATGCGGTACGGCCAGTCGATTATCGCCGACGCGGCAACCTATATCAAAAAAAACGGCGAGATTATCGATCTCGCGAGCCCGGTAAATCGGGTTATCGATGCTGTCAACAGCAACATCAAAAATCCCGATCATCATTTTAAATTCAACAACCATCAGACAATGTCCGAAAATACGCGGCATGCTGAACAGAGGAAAAGCGCAACGTATTTTGCGCTGACCGAATCTGAAATTCCGGCGTTTGGCATCGAAACCTCGAAAAACATTTCCGATACGGTCATCAAGGTGAAATATCAGAGCTTAGTTATCAACGCGTTCATGGCGGAATACGGCATTGTTCCGGAACATCCAAGTGTTTCCATCCCCGTGCCGGAACTCGATCACCTTGTTATCAGAATCATCGGCTCGCAGAATCCGCTTGCGGTTAAAAATAACGACACGATTCAAATCCCTGCCGGATCGTCAATCCATGTCGAGTCGGTGGTCGCCAATTACAAACGGGGGCTTTCCATTGACATCCTGAATGCCGGCGGCACAAACGATCTCGGACGGGTCATTGTCATCAACAACTCCACGACGATCAATGTGTTCAAAGACGCCTATCGGTGCGGTTCTGTCGGAATCGAAACGACGCCGGACAATACGCCGAAACAGCCGCCTGTTGCCAATATTTTACCGGCGGAACGCCTGAAACATTTGGAAATCGAGGTGGCGGGCAAAAATCTTGTTGTTTCTGCGGATGATACGCTTCATATTGTAAGGGGCGATATTATGAAAATCACCAGCGCACTGACAACTAATTTTTCGGATACCGGATTTCGGGTGAATTTTGTCGGTTTTGTCGGGAACACACGGTATAACGACGCCGAAGACAGAGGCTACCGCATCGACACTGCCCGCGACCTTATGACCTGGAGAAGCCTAAATAGCGAGCAGTCGCTGTATCGGATTGCGGTCGAAAATCTTGAAACGAAATCGGAAATCGGTTCGACGTATATTGTGCTCGACGAGCCTGCGGTGGATTATGTGATCGTGCGGAACGAAAGCGGTGCGACAATCGCGCTAAAACCTGGAGCCACGGTCGATTGCCGAAATATGGAGACGTTCACCGTGCTGTCGGTAATCTCGAATGTGACCGGCGAACCCGCAGTCGAAACCTACACCGAAAACGGCGCCGGTCAGGCGGAAAAACTGGCGCTTCCGGCGCAAATCGAAATATCCTCCGAAACCGCGTTAAAACTCATGCGGTCGTCGGACAACATCGGAACAATCACGTTCAGGACACGCGGATGAGCATATCGGAATTCATTAAGAAGAAATTTAACTCGATTCGGTACGGCCAGCCCGGCGGTATGGAACAAACCCCTGCAGTCAATATGACAACTATTCTGCTCGATCCGAAAAGCATTCTCATTATTCCCTATAACCGCATGGGCACAATCCTGATGACATCCCGTGTGTTTAAAGCGATCCGCGAGCATTATCCCGACGCGAAAATAACTGTGGCGGTCTATGAGCCATGGAGCGTCCTCATCTCGAAAGATCCGACTATCAATCAAGTTATCGCGTTCGGTGACGATGTCGATAACCCCTCCTCGAAAGGATTTCAGGCGATCGCCCAAACGCTCGCCAAACAGAATTTCGATCTGGCGTTTTATCTCTCGTATCAGTACGATCCGCTTATGGCGTATCTGATCAGGCTTTCCGAGGCAACTCTCCGCGTTTCGTTTAAAAGCGAAGACGAGATGAATTATTTCAATGTCGAGATTGTTCCCGGAACACAGCCTCGGTACGAGGTCGACCGCTATCTTGAGATGCTCCGTACGCTCGGTATCGACGGAAGTATGCGCGACTATACGCTGAAAATCGGCGACAGCATCCGCAACAAGGCACGGCTCAGATATCTTCCCGGATATCAGAACAATACGAAAAGCCAGTATGTAGGATTCGATCTCACCTGTGAAATATCCGGCGAACCTATCAGCAAGAAAAACGCCGAGTACTTCATAAACACACTGCTCTCATCGTTTAAAAAGCCGGTAATTGTTTTCTTCGAGCCGGAGAAAAAGCCCATCGCCGCCGAGTTGAAAGAATTGTTCGGGAAACAGATTATCCTTGTCGAGGACCGTCCCATCTCGATGGCCGCTGGGCTCATGTCGTTTTGCAGATTCGTGGTTACCCACAACACCGATCTGTTTCAACTTGCGGTCGCGCTCAAAATCCCCACTGTGGGTATCCTTACCGAACGCGAGACCGTTCAATGGTCCCCCGGCGAAAGCGACCGTCTCGTTCATCTCGTGCGCTCCGACAGCTACTGGCCCACATCGGGTAGTATTGCCAAAGCCGCGCAGAAAATCATCGAATTGACCTCTAAATAAGCCATCTATTCTCATTTAATTCTATATGCCAGCGAGAAACCATCCAACAACATCGGCGTTTCGGACATTTGAGGTATGTATGGATTTCGAATTCCTTTGTTAATGCCCTTTCCTTTCATATGGTTTATCAAGGAATTGACGAACATATAATGGGCTCATTTGAATGCCAAATTGTCCATATTGACTAGAAATTATCTTTTCTTCCAGAGCATCATTGTAGTATTTAAGGGCTTCTGTACGATTTCCCATCAGGTCATTTAGATGGCCTAACCAAATGAATGCTACAGCTTTAAACTCTTCGGAAATTTTTGACAAATTTTCAAAGGCTATCATGGCTTTTTCGTATTGTTTCCCATCGTAAAGCGCTATGCCGAGTATATGCCAGGCTTCGGCATTTTTTAGGTCATTGATTTGAGCATCTTGAAAATATGAAGCCACTTTTATAAAATCTTTTGAAGAATAACTCCCGACGGCGTTAATAATATTTTCAACTAATCCTTTGTTTTTAAATTGGTTTTCAATGTCAATCTTTGTTAATGGAGCTATATTTTTAGGTTTCTTTCTTTTGTCTTTCTTAATCATTGCTAATGCATTATCAGGATTAATCAATATTTCTTCATAAGGGCTTGAACTAATAAAAGTCAGCTCAGGAAAGTCCACTTCTTTATCAGTCCATTTTATTTGCTCCTGACCGTCGCTAAACTTCACTTTAACCGGGATTGGCATTTTTATCGCGCCCGATCGCGAAAGAGTCAAAGTTAAAATGTTGCTGTTATTTTCTGAATAGCTTACTGTTTCAATGATACTGTAGGATAGTGTTTTTGAGGATTCAGTCCAATCCTTGAAAAACCAGCGAAGATCCTGCTGGGCATATCGTTCACATATTTTTATGAAATTATCAACATTATTCTCTTTATATGCATATATTGAAAGAAATTCCAAAACAAGTTGTTTGAAATTATCGTGTCCGATTAATTCTTCCAGCATACGAATAACCGCATATCCTTTGCTATGATCAATTGAATTATCAATACCTAATCTCGTATCGGTGCTCTTATCGGCTGCATTTAGATAATCTGTGAAATTGTAAAATGAAATATTTTTTAGATTTTTGAATTCCGAATAGTATCTGTCAAGGTATATACCGAGCCCTAATGATAACCACGATAATCCATCATCAAGAACATATTCACCAAAATATTGATGCCCAATTTCATGAGCAATTATCCATTTCGAAAACTGTTCCGCATTGTCGCTATTTTCAACATTATGAATGGCGACAATACCGGGAGCAACAGGGCCTCCGCCGGTAGCTCCCATGTTTCCGGGTATGATGCACAAACTCTTACCCGGATAAAAAGAAAATTCATTTTCATAAAATCGAATGACATCACAGGCAATATCTGCAAAAGCCGGCATCCATTTTCCCCAATGGCTGTCATCCCAAAAGACACGAACCTGTACATTATTAACTGTTTTTACTAATTCACTCCATTCATTATCAGGCAATGCTGTTAATTGAAAATGAGTAATTGGATTTGATTCAAACGTAACAACTTCCAGATTATCAGATTTATTACCTTTTTTTCTTGAAATCAACGCGCCGGTGCTTTGATAAAGTATTCCGGCAGGAGCAGTAAATTCAACATTGAATGAATACGCCGTAAGATACCCGGGATCGATATGCGGATACCAATAATTACCTAAAGACCATTCAACATCGATTGTGTTCAACCAAGCCTGATTGAATCTAAATTTTAGGCATAAACTATCTGTCGGATTAATATCGTTTTCTAACTTGATCAATAACCTTTGGGAATTATTTATGTCATAACCATCAGCCGTAATAAGTTTGACAGGATTTCCTGTATCATCTTCGAATGATATCCGATTATAATCTTGTATCGCTTTTCCTGAGTATAATACCATGAGTTTAGGAATAGGAAACAGACTATTATTTACGAATAACACCTCTCCATTCCCTGATAATAG
>CAZCDQ010000076.1:0-16482 GCA_964497605.1 uncultured bacterium | reverse complement strand
AATGAACGATCTGGTTGTCGAAGCCGAATTGACTGCAATGGTTGTCGACGAAAAGGGCGAAGAAACGTGAGCGCGAACATTCATTCCACAGCAATCGTCGATTCCGGTGCAGTCATCGGCAATAATGTCGAAATCGGCCCTTACGCAGTAATTGAAGACAATGTCGTACTCGGAAACAGCGTAAAAGTTCAAACCGGAGCAGTGATTTCGCACGGCGCCCGTCTCGGCGAGGAAGTAAACGTATTCCCGCACGCTGTACTCGGGGCGGTACCCCAGGATCTGAAATTCGGCGGGGAGGAAACCACCCTTGAGATCGGCGACCGAACAGTCATTCGCGAATTTGTCACCATGAACCGGGGCACCTCGGCTCATAAGAGAACCGTTGTTGGTTCAGACTGTCTGTTTATGGCATACAGCCATGTGGCACACGACTGCATCGTGGGAAATAACTGCATTTTCGCCAACAGCGCCACGCTTGCCGGGCATGTCACGGTCGAGGATTGGGCGATTATCGGCGGGCTTGTTCCGGTCCATCAATTCGTTGTTATCGGCTGTCATGCCATGGTCGGAGGCGGATGGCGCGTTTCGAAAGATGTGCCGCCGTACACAACCGCCGCGGGAAATCCGCTGAAACCAATGGATATCAATAAAATCGGGATGTCGCGGCGCGGTTTCTCCGATGAGACGATATCAAACCTGAAAAAAGCCTACAAGATACTGTTTCGCTCGAAAAACGACATGAAAACATCGCTGGACAATCTCGATACGCTCGGTGATCTCGGCGCCGAGGTTGAGCATCTCAAACAGTTTATCCGCTCGAGCGAACGCGGAGTCATTATGTAAATTCATTCGTAACCGTATATATAATCTGCCGGCGTTTCTACAGCGAAATTCTTTGGAACTGTGGTGTGAACCGGCATGGTTATCGGGGGTAAATATGTCTGTACGAATTGGAGTTATTGGCTGCGGTGTACACGGAATGCACCATGTACGCCTGTTGTCGAATATGAACGCTGTGGAATTTCCCGGCATTTACGACTGTAATAAAAATGTACGGGCAAGCGTTGCGTCCGAATTTTCGGTGAACGCATACGAGTCCGTAGACGCTCTTATCGAGGATGTGGACTGCGTATCGGTCGTCGTGCCGACCTCAAACCATCACGAGATAGTAATGCAGTGCTTCGAGGCAGGAAAATCGGCTCTTGTTGAAAAGCCGATTTCCTCAACAATATCCGAGGCTGATGACATGATCGCCGCGGCTAAAAAACGCGGACTTGTCCTCGGCGTCGGGCATATCGAGCGCTTCAATTCGGCCTACCGCGCGGTCGCCTCGGACGATCTCTCTCCGATGTTCATCGAATCGCACCGGCTCGCGGTATTCAATCCCCGGGGCACCGATGTCGCGGTAGTGCTCGATCTGATGATCCATGATATCGATATCGTTCTTGATATGGTCAAACGCTCGGTCGAGTCGGTGAATGCGGTCGGCGTATCGGTCGTATCGGACGAGGTCGACATCGCCAATGCCCGCATCGAATTCGAGGGCGGATGTGTTGCGAACCTGACCTCGAGCAGAATATCCCAGAAACAGATGCGCAAGATCAGAATGTTTCGTAGAAACGCCTACGTTTCCATGGATTTCCTCACCGGCGAAAGCGAGGTATTCAAACTGAAATCCGGATTCAAACCGGAGGCCGCGGCAGGAGCCATTCCCCAAATGATGCAGGGCATATCATACGACAAACACCCCAATGACGGCATGAATGCACTCGAAATAGAGCTTCTCGATTTTATTTCCGCAGTTGAAAACGGAACGGAAACAGTCGTGAGCGCCCGTGACGGCAGAAAAGCACTCGAGGTGGCTTCAAAGGTTATGGAAAGCATGGAAATATCCGCGCGGAGAATGTGATGAAACGGGTCTTTATCATCGCCGGAGAGACATCCGGGGACCTTCACGGCTCCGCACTGATGAATCGGATGAAAGCCATGCATCCCGACATCGAATTCAAAGGTATCGGCGGGACACGCATGATCGAGGAGAGCATTGACGCCGTCCGTCACGTCCGCGACATGAATTTTATGGGTTTTGTCGAGGTGATACATCATCTGCCGTTCATCCGCCGGACGATGCTCGATCTGATCGCGATACTCGATTCATGGAAACCTGACCTGGTTATCCTTATCGACTATCCCGGATTCAATCTCAAATTCGCGCCGCATGCGAAACGGCGCGGTATTCCAGTTATGTATTATATCAGCCCCCAGCTTTGGGCATGGCACAAAAGCCGGGTGAAGCTGGTAAAAAAATACGTTGATCGTATGGTTGTGCTCTTCGATTTCGAACGTGACTTTTATCGCGGATACGGTATCGACACCGATTTCGTCGGCCACCCCCTTCTGGACACGGTACGGCCCGCCCTGAATCGCGAGGAATTCAGGGCCTCGATTGGTGTGGGCGATACAACGCCGTTGATCGGTCTTTTGCCCGGATCGCGCAAACAGGAAATTACGCGGATGCTTCCTGAAATGCTGAAAAGCCTTGAAATATTGAAGCATTCCAGACATACTGCCATAGGAATTCTCGGATGCGCATCTGAAATCGATGACCAATTCTATGAACCGCTCATAGCCGGATCAAATGTCGCCGCCATTCGGGAGAGTGCCTACGACATCATGGCGCACGCAGACGTTCTGATTGTGACCTCCGGCACCGCAACTCTGGAATCGGGCATACTCGGCACACCGATGGTCATTGTCTACCGAACGTCACCGATGACATATGCGATCGGAAAACTGCTGGTGAATATTGCGAACATCGGGATGATCAATATTGTCGCGGGATCGAGAATTGTTCCCGAACTCTGGCAGAACGACGTGACTGCTGAAAAAATCGCTTATGAGGCAGCCGGATTTCTCAATAATCCCACGCTCCGGGAGAAAACCCGGCGTGAACTCGAGGCTACGAAAAATAAACTGGGAGAATCCGGCGCATCGGAACGTGCCGCACGAATCGCACTCGGTATGATAACAAATTGATATACTCATGTTTAACCTTTACTATGTTTTGTAAAATCGTTATATTATGAGTTTAGGAATATTGACTTAGACACAATTTCTATTCGTATAAATTAGCGTGTTTTAAATTTACAGTCATTACTGTACAATGTTTCCAACCGTCATAGTAATTAAAATGTTAATAATAATAAATGTCGATAAATAATAATGGTTTAATCTAAATTTAACCTGTCAATAAATACCCAAGGCAGGTTATGTTTTTTTACAAAGGAGCAGTTTTGGATAAATATGATCTTGAACAGTCGCTTGTGCTCATTAAACCCGATGCACTTAAAAATTCTTTAACAGGATATATTCTTTCTCAATTATCTGAATTTCATACGGGATTACATTATTCAGGTGCTAAAATTTTACATGTCAGCAGAATGCTGGCAGAAGAACATTATGCGGAACATCGGGGTAAGGTTTTTTACCCATCCCTCCTTGAAAACATAACGGGAAAAATTCATTATCCTAATAATCCATCGATGCAGAGAGTCATTGCAATTGTATATCAGGGATCTGATGCAATAAAAAAAATACGGAAACTTGTCGGACCGACAAATCCTCATGAAGCCAGAACAGCAAAGCCGGGATGTATACGCTCATTGGGTACTGTCGTTCCAATTTATGATGATAAAGGTAAAGCAATCGGTGATCGTATGGAAAATCTTATTCACGCTTCCGCAAATCACGATGACGCTGAACGTGAAATCAAACTCTGGTTCCAGCCCATTGATATTCCGCCGTTGATGCGGGCATATCCCACCGAAGTAAACGATGAATATTTTTATTATAAAGATAATAAATTGTATATAACCCAAGAACCTGAAAGCTTTTGCTTTCTTGTTCCTGAAGATATTGCCTGGACATCAGACCTTGAAATGTTGCGGAAGTTGAAACAGGGAGAATCAATATCGTGCTCTCTGGAATCGATAGTTGCAAAATACCTTATTAATCATGATTATGCTGACAAATTGTAATTTGACATTTTATTCATCCATAAACTTAGCATTTTCGTTTATACTCCTGCCGCCTTGGCACACTCCGGCAGATGATTTGAATACTTGACATTCAGGATGTAATTTTGTATTATTAGAGGATATTTTATGAAAATCAATTTCTCCGGCATTCATAATAAAAACAGTGTCCAGGAATTTGACACGAATACCCGGGAACTTGATATTCAAGACAGCGACTTGCAGATTGTAGACGGCATACATGTGGTATGTACGGTTATCAGGTATACCGACCTGTCGCGTGTCGATATTACGGTTACTGCGCGGATAGCTCAGGATTGCTCGCTGTGTGTTGAACCGTTCGAACAGAACATTACTGGCGAAATGTCGCTTATTGTTCGTCACCTAAAAAAAGGTGAATTGATCCCCAGTTATTCCGATGAGGAGATTGAGAATTTCGAGGCGGTCGACGAAAACCTTATCTTTGTGCCTTTCGGCGATGATACGGTCGATATTACCGAAAATGTACACGATGCTCTTCTTCTCGCGGTGACGGCAAAACCCGTGTGCAGCGACGACTGTATGGGATTGTGCCCCGAATGCGGAATAAATCTGAACACCGGCGAATGTGGATGTTCGAATGATAAAATCGACAGCAGATGGCAGGCGTTGTCGAAACTGACTGAAAAATCGGCGGATGATACAAAATCTGAATAATATTATCTGCCTATCGAGTTTAGACAGCAAACAACAATATACCGTATAATAATTTTTCAGAATAAGGCTTATATCGAGTACTTGCGGAGTTAACTCGATAGGCAGATAATATTTTAAGGGAGTGTAATATGGCAGTTCCAAAGAGAAAAACTTCCAAGTCTCGCAGGAATATGCGCAGAGCACATTGGAATCTCGAGTCTCCAGCATTGGCGACATGCGCTCATTGCGGTCAGCTTGTCATGCCCCACAGAGTGTGTCCCGCGTGCGGATACTACAAGGGTAGAAAAGTAATCGAACCGGAGAAGGCATAACCGGTTGCGGGAATGTCGTAAGTATGATACGGATAGCTGTTGATGCGATGGGTGGCGACAATTGTCCGGCGGTTGAGATCGAGGGCAGTCTGGAAGCTCTGGTCGATTGTGACGATATCGAGGTTACGCTTGTCGGAAATGAACTCGTTGTTAGTGAACGACTGAAAAAAATTGTCAGTTCTGATAATAATGCCGGAGTAAAAACCGGCTCGCCTGTACTCGACCGGCTGAAAGTTTTTCATGCGGCCGAAGTTATCGGAATGAGCGAATCTCCTGCGAGAGCCATACGCGCAAAGAAAGATTCCTCGCTCGTCGTCGCCAACAAACTGTGCCGATCCAACGAAACCGAAGCTGTTATCTCTGCGGGTAATACCGGAGCGGCAATGGCTTCGTCTCTTTTGTATATGGGACGGCTGACCGGGGTATCACGGCCCGCAATCATGGCGCTTTTTCCATCGAAGAAAAACTATGTCGCGGTTCTCGACCTCGGCGCAAATACCGATTGCAAACCCGAGCAGCTTTTTCAGTTCGCTGTGATGGCATCCATCTACTTGTCGCATGTGCTCAGGTATGAAAAACCGCGGATCGGTCTTTTGAATATCGGTGAAGAACGATCGAAGGGCAACGAACTGACCGAGGCTGCATACGAATTACTTGAGCAATCAGACCTTAATTTTATCGGTAATGTCGAGGGTCGTGATATTTTCGAGGGTATTGCCGATGTCATCGTCTGCGACGGTTTTGTCGGAAACGTGCTATTGAAATTCGGTGAAAGCGCATTCGGATTTGTCACCCATTCCCTCAGAAAACAGGTCGAAAAAAGTCTGAAATGGAAATTCGGCGCACTGTTATTAAAGCCAGCGTTCCGCAAAGTGAAAGAGGAAATGAGTGTCGAGGAATACGGCGGCGCTCCCCTGCTCGGTGTAAACGGCGTTTCAATCATCTGCCATGGAAATTCCTCACCGATCGCAATCAAAAACGCTATCAAAGTCGCACGGCGTCTTGTGTTTGAAGAAGTGAATAAGGAAATTGAAAATGTATTTACGACTAAAACGGATGAATAATGGCTGAATATGCGCTTATTACCGGTTCCGGATTTGCCGTCCCCGATCAGATATGGGATAATCACCAGCTTGAGGAGATGATAGACACCTCCGACGAATGGATTCGTACTCGTACGGGTATTGTGACACGCCATATCGCCGGTATTGGGGAAACTACCGCAACACTCGGCGCAGAAGCCGCTCGTAAGGCAATGGAAAACGCCGGTATTGAGGCGGCGGATATCGATATTGTCATTGTCGCAACAATGTCTCCCGAGATGCCGTTTCCGGCAACAGCCTGTTTTGTACAGGAAATAATCGGCGCAAAAAAAGCCGCCGCATTCGATATTTCCGCCGCGTGTACGGGGTATGTTTACGCCCTCGGGATCGCGAACTCGATGATATGCTCATGCATGGCGGAAAACATACTCGTTATCGGCGCAGAAACTCTTTCGCGGATTGTGGACTGGACCGACCGGAACACATGTGTGCTTTTCGGCGACGGCGCTGGAGCGTCGGTCGTGTCAAAAACCGGCAATGGCTGCAGGATTATCGACAATATCATCCATTCGGACGGTTCAAGCACCGACCTGCTCTATATGCCGGGTGGCGGTTCAAAATATCCCGCAACCGATGATACGGTCGAAAAACACATGCATTTTATTAAAATGACCGGCAAGGGGCTATACAAGGAAGCGACGACCTCCATGGCCGGTTCGGTAAAGGAAATTCTCGATAAAAACGGGCTGGCGATCGATGATATGGATCTTTTAATTCCCCATCAGGCGAACCTGAGAATTATACGCAGCACGGCGAAAAAACTTGATATCCCCCTTGAAAAAGCGTACGTTAATATTGATAAATACGGAAACACATCCGCAGCGACCATCCCAATTGCGCTGACAGAGGCGCTTGAGGAAGGACGCATCGTAAAAAACTCCACCGTCGTTCTCACCGCATTCGGTAGCGGAATGACATGGGGTTCGACTTTACTGAGGTTTTAATGAACAGTACGGCATTTATATTCCCCGGACAGGGAGCGCAGTCACTCGGAATGGGCTCAACAATATGGGAAACTTACGGCGAGGCAGCGCGTGTATTCGATACGGCCTCCGAGCTTGCAGGCTACGATATGCGGGCACTGTGTACTGAAGGCCCGATAGAAAAACTGTCGAGAACATTATATACCCAGCCGGCTTTGTTTACTGTCGAGGCAGCGATTACCGACGTTTTGAAAGCACATGGTATTACCCCATCAGCCGTTGCCGGGCATAGTCTTGGTGAATTCGGCGCATGGTACGCCGCAGGAGGATTCAGTTTCGAGGACGGATTCCATTTAGTGTCCGAGCGCGGACGGCTCATGGATAATGCCGATCCCGAGGGTAAAGGCACCATGTCTGCAATTATCGGCCTCGATGCCGAAACGGTTCGCGGGGCATGCGAATCGGTGGACGGTACAGTTGTTGTGGCGAATTACAATTCGCCACAACAGATCGTGATATCGGGTGAAAAAGCGGCGGTTGCCGCTGCAGGTAAAATTCTGAATGACCGTGGCGCGAAACGAGTGCTGCCACTCAAAGTCAGCGGGGCGTTTCATTCGCCGCTCATGGACAATGCGACTGCGGAATTCGAGGAGATTGTGAAGCAGATATCGTTTTCGGATGCGAATATTCCTGTGTATGCTAATGTAACAGCGTCGAAAACAACCGATACTACCCAGATAAAGAAATTAATCGTACAACAGTTGACGTCCTCGGTGAGATGGACCGAGACGGTGCTGAATATGATCACTGACGGTATTGAACATGCGTGTGAGCTTGGCCCCGGAAACGTGCTTGCGGGACTTATCACACGAATCGACGGCCGGATGACAGTCGTATCGGTTTCAGATGTCTCATCGCTTGAGGAGGTTATACGATGAAACGGCTTGAAGGTAAAAATGCTCTTGTAACCGGAGGAGCACAGGGAATAGGGAAAACCATCTGCGAGCGATTTGCTTCCCAGGGCGCAAATATCGCCGTATGCGATATAAACAAGGAACTAGCGGATACGGTCTCTGAACAGCTTTCCGCAAAGTCGGTAAACGCCAAATCGTTTCATATGAATGTTGCTGATTATGAAAGTGTCGCTGCGGGTGTTGAAAAAGTTCTTGAAGATTTCGGCAAAATTGATATTTTAGTCAATAATGCCGGAATAACCCGCGACAACCTCATGATGCGGATGAAAAAAGAGGAGTGGGATGCGGTGATTGCTGTAAACCTGACCGGAACGTACAATGTTTCGAAAGCGGTTGTCAAACATATGATGAAAGCCCGCTCGGGTAGCATTATCAATATCGCATCGGTTGTTGGTGTGACCGGAAACGCGGGACAAGTGAACTATTCCGCCTCGAAAGCGGGTGTTATCGGTATAACGAAAACGATGGCGCGTGAATTTGCATCGCGGAATATCACGGTCAATGCCCTTGCACCTGGATATATCGAAACCGAGATGACCCATGTGCTTTCCGAAGAGGCGAAAAACGCATTCATGGAAAAGATACCGCTCAAACGCGCGGGAACACCGGACGATGTTGCACTCGCCGCTGTTTTTCTCGCCTCGGACGATGCGGAATATATCACCGGCCAGGTGCTGTGTGTCGACGGCGGCATGGTAATGTAGAAATGATCGTTATAACCTTAAAATAATAACGAAAACGAGAAACCATAACAAACCCAAATGGAGGATTTCAATGAGTTTAGAAGAAAAAGTAAAAAATTTGGTTGTGACACAGCTCGGTGTCGACGCAAGTAAAGTGACTAACGATTCGTCATTTATAGACGATCTTGGCGCTGATTCTCTTGACACTGTTGAGCTTGTTATGGCATTCGAGGAAGAATTTGATCTTGAAATTCCTGACGAAGACGCGCAGAGTATGCGCACGGTTTCCGATGTTATCGGATATCTTCAGGATAAAGTATAATATCCAAAATGCCGGCAGACTAATATGCCCAGCCTGCCGGCATCGCTTTGAAATTATCCTATTCTATTATTTTTCAAAGTTTTAAAAAGATTTTTTATTAATAAAGCGGGAGTAATATGGTAGCGGATAGAAAAGTTGTGGTGACCGGTTTGGGAGTTATATCACCGATCGGGAATTCGGTAGATGAGTTCTGGACGTCCCTTTTGAGCGGGAAAAGCGGAATCGATACAATCTCACATTTCGACGCAAGCGAAATGAAAACAAGTATCGCCGCCGAAGTTAAAAACTTCAATCCCGAGCCGGTAATTGATGCGAAAGAAACCAGACGAATCGATTTATTCAGCCAATATGCTATATGTTCTGCTGCCGAAGCGCTTACTAACAGCGGCCTCAATATCGAGGACGAGGATCCATTCAGAATCGGTGTAATTTTCGGATCCGGTATCGGCGGAATCAACGTGCTTGAAACTCAAATCGAGCGGTTCCTTGCAAACGGTCCATCCCGCATCTCTCCGTTTTATATAACCGGTATGATCACAAACATCTGCACCGGGCATATCGCCATGAAATATGGTCTTATGGGCCCGAACTATGTGACGACATCCGCATGCGCTTCAAGCTGCCATGCACTCGGAGAAGCGTTTTATGCCATTAAGCGCGGCGATGCCGATGTGATGCTCGCTGGCGGCTCCGAGGGTTCCATATCGCCGACCTCGATTGCTGGATTCATTAACATTAAAGCGCTGTCACGCCGTAACGACGAACCTGCAAAGTCGGCGCGTCCGTTCGATGTAGACCGTGACGGATTTGTTATGGGCGAAGGCGGTGTCACGATCATCCTCGAAGAACTTGAACATGCCGAAAAGCGCGGCGCCCCGATTCTCGCCGAAATGACCGGTGCCGGATTTACTGCGGATGGGTATCATATAACAGCCCCGCATCCGGAGGGACTCGGCGCATCGAAAGCGATGGAAATTGCGATTGAACGGTCCGGTATGACACTCAACGATGTTGATTATATCAACTGTCATGCACCCTCCACACCTGCTGGCGACATAGCCGAAATCAAGGCAATTAAACATCTTTTCGGCGATAAGGCTTACGACCTTTCGGTTTCCTCGACAAAATCCATGCACGGTCATCTGCTTGGTGCAACCGGCGCGCTTGAATCAACTGCCTTAGTATTGGCTATCAATAACAGCATAATCCCGCCAACAATCAATATCGAGAACCAGGACCCGGAATGCGACCTGAATGTCACTCCGAATAATCCGATCGAGAAAAATATCGACTTCGCAATCACAAACTCTTTCGGTTTCGGCGGTCATAATGCGACACTCGCGTTCAGGAAATTCGGCTCATAAAACCGAGTGACACCTGTCACTGGAGAAAGATTTGTATTTAGCACGTTTGAGAGTTTTTGTTGTCATCTGTCACTAAAGCGATGGTGCGTTATGAGCATTGTCCGTTGGGTTAAAAATCTATTCACATCCAAAGACCTTCCAATCGATATACAGGAAGTTGAATCCTCGATCGGATATCATTTTCAAAATCCCGAGTATCTGTATAAATGTCTCAAACACCGGTCGTATGCACAGGTTGTGGACGGTAATATCGATCTTTCGAACGAACGTCTCGAGTTCCTCGGCGATTCAGTACTCAGCATGGTGGTATCCCACCATATTTTTCTAAAGCATCCCGAATTTCAGGAAGGCGATCTCACCAAACTCAGAAGCATATTTGTGAGTAAGACCTCTGCGGTCATAGCCGCAAAAAAGATCGATCTGCACGATTACATTCTTCTGAATGATTCCGAGGAAAATGCCGGCGGCCGTAACCGAACCTCTATAATTGCCGATGCGTTGGAGGCGGTTATCGGCGCAATTTATTTGGACGGCGGATACGATCAGGCGAAAGCGTTTATCGAGCGCACTATTCTTAACGACGAGGACATCTCGGTCGATTTGGAAAACAACCATAAAAGTGCGCTTTTGGAAGTGGTTCAGGCAAAAAAAATGGGGCATCCGGTCTACCGAACCGTTTCGGAAAATGGCCCTGATCACAACAAGGAGTTCACTGTAGAAGTATCCGTCAACCGTACATGTATCGGATCAGGAAAAGGGAAAAGCAAGAAATCTGCTCAGCAAATGGCAGCAAAAGCCGGGCTTGCGAATATTGATGGTATTTTTGATGAGAATTCCTTTTCTGCCGACGACTCTGATGACAACCGATAGATATATAATAAACTTACTATTTCAATAGAGTGAGAACAACAATGTCATTTTTATCCAGTCAGATTTCGAGAAGATCATTTTTCCGTTCAGCAACGGTCTCCGGCACCGCTGGGCTTGCGGTTCATTCCGAATACGAGGCGGTTGCACAAAATGTCAAAACCAACTCACAACCCTCAGATTTAAAGATCACCGACATACGTACCGCCACGTTAAATACAAACCGCCCGTTTATTCGAATCGATACGAATCAGGGCATTTACGGCTACGGTGAGGTACGGGACGGCGCAAGTCCGAATTACGCGCTTATGCTGAAAAGCAGAATACTCGGTATGAATCCCTGCAATGTAGACAAGATATTTCGGAAGATTAAACAATTCGGATACCACGGCCGTCAGGGCGGCGGGGTTTCCGGTATCGAGGTCGCGCTTTGGGACCTTGCCGGTAAAGCATGGGGAGTACCGTGTTGGCAAATGCTCGGCGGAAAATTCAGGGATAAAGTCCTCGTTTATGCCAACACCAGCAAACACCCAAACCCTGTCGATATGGGCAACAGAATCCTCGGTGAAATGCAACAAGGAATCAAATACGTAAAAATCAGCGGAATATCGAGGATTTTCAACGGTGTCGACGGTGTTTTCACAAAACCGCCGTCAGCAAGTATCGGCCCGAATACCGTAGCGCCGTTTTCCGGTATACGAATAACCGATAAAGGTCTAAAACGAATGGAGGAATACTTTGCGACAGTCAGAGACATGGTTGGCTGGGAAATCCCCATCGGGACACAGCAATTCGGTAAATTCGTGCTCGAAGATTGTATAAAAATTGCTCAAATATTAGATAAATTTAATCTCGCGTTTTATGAGGATATGTTGCCCTGGTTTTACACCGACCAGTATGTCCAGCTGAAAAACTCATGTAATACGCCGATTCTTGTGGGCGAGGATATTTATCTCACAGCCGGATTCATGGATTTGTTCGAAAAACAGGCGATTGCAATATGCCATCCCGATCTCGCGACCGCAGGTGGTATGCTCGAAACGAAAAAAATCGGCGACACGGCGATGGAGCACGGTATCGCAATGGCACTTCATAAAGGCGGAAGTGTTGTAACTCTTTTTGCGAGTGTGCACTGCGCGGCTGCGACCGAAAATCTGACAGCGCTCGAGATTAAAAGCCTTGATCCCGATTATTACGATGTTCTTGCGGAGGATGTTTCTAAACCGATTATCAATAACGGGTACATTACCGTGCCGAACACACCGGGACTCGGTATCGAGCTGAATGAGGACGAAGTCAGAAAACGCCTCGCCCCTAATTCGGGATATTTCGAACCCACACCCGAATGGAATGATGAACGTTCCCATGACCGTCTCTGGAGCATGTATGCGCCGAATAATAACACATAATACATCATGCAGCAACAAGTTATAGATACTAAATGCCAAAAAGCCTTGCGGAGACATCTTCGCGGAGACATCTTCGCAAGGCTTTTTTAATATTAATACTATGTCAGATCAGTCGGTGTTATCCGCCACATATTTCGTGAATGACGGTATATCGACCTTTTCATCACCCTGCGGAAATTCGTACGGCAGCAGCCACCATTCCTCGGTAAACGAGGCGCTTTCGCCCGGCTCGATGGTTTCGCGGGGCCCGATGGGTTCGAGTTCGCAATTCACATCCTCGTTGTACCATATCGAAATGGTATATGCGGCAAGCTCGCCGTAAACCCTGTCCGGATATACCGGAAACTTTTTCACAAAAAGAAGGTCGCTCGGCGTAACATACCCTAACCAGCCGGCGTAGGAATCGATACCGAATTTTTTCTGCGGCGGCGCTTCGGTAATTTCGAGGACATTGTCACGGACATTGATATGCGGGTGCGGTTCATGACGATAGTTCAGTATCGGTCCGGGTCCGTAATAGATATATCCGAGCGGGAAACGGCTCCCTTCGGACAGTGGAACAAGACAAACGCCGCCGCCGACCGCAAACGTCCGGCTCCAGTGGTTGTATTGTTTCGTCGCGTTGCTGATATTTTTGATGATCTGGGTGCATTTCAAATGAGAAGAATCGGGGGCAAGCACAAATTCGCGAACAAGTTGAACGCCGGTCGATTCGTCCTCAACGCTGGTCATCCGCGCCGACCGCGGACCGGTGATTACTGCGATCCACTTTCCGAGCCACAAATTCGGCCGTCCCGGAACAAGATGTTCTGGTCCGATATCAAACCTGCCTGCGCAGGGGCCGATCCGCTTACCGCCTGGTGTGTATGTCCAGCCGTCCTGCGCCGGATCTATATACAGCACATTATTGCCGTTCAGCGCGTATTCGAGAACCCTTCCACCGCAGTTCGGTTCGAGAATGACCGAAACCGTATCGTTAAAAAGCTTTACACATCCCGTATAACCGTGACTGCTGACAAATTCGGCGCCTTCCCGCGATTGTTGCGCAAATACCGGATGACTCATGAAGATTGTCAAAAAAACTAACACAAATGTACTAACCGTTTTTTTCATCCTCTACAATCTCGCTTTCGAAAGGGTTCATCGTTTGTATTGACATTTTAAGTAATTTTAATAACGAACGATATCTCAGGTCAAGATATTTTTTCACCATTTACAATATCTATCACACGGAAAATTTTAGTATTGCATGATGCCTGACATGTTTTCATGTTTTTCTTACTTGCGTTACCGTATATTTATTGTTATTATACGTTTATGTACGTTTTTACGATGTTTATTTATATCGATTTAACCTTTTAATAATCATTAATTAAGATTACATACCTTAAAACCATTTTTCCGCTTTTCTGACGGGTTTTCGTCCTTACGATACGGGAATAATTCCAATTTATTTTAATAAAACGTTTAATTCCGGGGAAATTCTTGCCCTGATGCGGAATATGGGATGTAACAAACAAAACTGCATTAACACGATAGAGGTCTGATATGACACAACCGAAATACATCACCCGGATAGATCAGATCGACGGACTTAAGGACAAAGACCGTTCCAACCTTCAGAAGGTCTGCGAAAAATTTGCCTTCCGCGCAAACGAGTACTATTTGTCGCTTATTAAATGGGACGAATCAGACGACCCAATCCGCCGGATCATCATCCCAGACCCGGCCGAACTTGACAGCACGGGTATCCTCGACGCCTCGAATGAAATGAAATATACGGTCGTCCACGGTCTTGAGCATAAATACGAACACACGGTCGTGCTGCTAATCAACAATACATGCGGCGGGTTTTGCCGTTTTTGTTTTCGCAAACGGCTATTTATGAATGGAAACGACGAGGTTGAGCGCGATATATCCGATGCAATGGCTTATATTTCTGAGCACAAGGATATTTCCAACGTTCTTATTACCGGCGGTGATCCACTGTTATTATCGACCGGAAGGCTTGATAAAATAATTGGGAACCTTCGAACACTCGACCATATTAATGTTATCCGGCTCGGCACAAAAATCCCCGCATTCAATCCGTACCGGATACTGAATGATCCCTCGTTCCCGGTAATGCTTGAGAAATACAGTCTACCGGACAAAAAAATATACCTGGTTGCTCATTTCAACCATTCGCGGGAGCTGACAGTGCAGGCGCTCGAGGCGATGCATCTTGTACAGAAAGCCGGCGTTGCGGTCGTGAATCAAACCCCGCTTCTACGGGGTGTGAATGATTCGCCGGAGGTATTGGCAGAACTTTTTAACCGCCTTTCGTTCGCCGGAATCCCCCCGTATTATGTATTCCAGTGCCGACCGACACAGGGTAACAGCCATCTCGCCATTCCAGTCGAGGAAGCCTATAAAATTTTTGAAAAAGCTCGTATGAAAGGTTCGGGGCTCGCAAAACGGGCGCGGTTATCGATGTCGCATTCGGACGGAAAGATTGAAATAACGGGTATGACGAAAGACACGATCATTTTCAGATTTCACCGATCGGCAGACCCATCGAAGAAAGCCTGCATCCAGATTTTCAAACGCAATCCAAAGGCATACTGGTATGACGATTATACAGAAAAGCTGGATGAATATATACTTGAAAATCCATTTTTCGAATAATGGGCCGCTTTCTTAAGTACGTTCTTTTCATATTAATAAAACCACCGGTTCCGGTGGTTTTATTGTATCACGGTAAAACCGATTTGAATTTGCGTCCGTTCCGGAAAACATTATATTGAATGGGTTCACAGTATCGAATTGTTTTTTCGGTTGGATACTCTATAATCCTATCCGGTAATGATTTACTTATATTCACAGAAAAAGATATATTAAGAAAACATTATATGCATACGAAAAAAACCGTAAAACGATATCAAACCGTTCAAAACGTATTTCATCTTTCGGGCTCGCTTATAATGATTCTGGGATTTATCCTATTAATCCCGCTCGCAATTGTTGTGGCATATAATGAATACGGTATTGCAAATGCGTTTCTTTTATCATCGTTTATTACTATATTCGCTGGTTATTTCCTACAGAAGATAACGAACCTGGATAATGTTACCGACCTTCAGAGCATGTTGATATGCGGTATTGCCTGGATTGTTCTTTCTATGTTCGGCTGCCTTCCGTTTTATTTCGGTGCGGATATTTCATTCCTCGACGCATACTTCGAAACGGTCAGCGGGTTTACCACAACCGGGATAACACTTATAACCGATATCGAAGCGATTCCCAGAAGTCTCCTTTTTTGGAGGAGTCTCATTCAGTGGCTCGGGGGTCTGGGGATTTTAACGTTTTTTCTTGCGATAACATACCGCTCAAACATAACCTATTTTCAGTTGTTCTCTGCGGAATCTCATAAAATCGATTCTTCACGCCCCACCCCCTCAATCGCCAGAACAGTTGTTATTCTATGGGTGATCTATTCCTTTATAACTCTGCTTGAGATAACGGTTCTAAAAATGCTTGGGTTAAGTTTTTTTGACTCGATTTGTCACAGTTTCACCACACTATCGACCGGTGGATTTTCGACCCACGATGCCAGTATCGACTATTTCCGGCAGGCGAATTTTACACATTATCGGGCAATTGAATACACGATGGCAATTTTCATGTTCCTCGGGGGGATGAATTTCCTGCTTCACTATAAAATCTTGTCCGGACGGTTCCGAGACATTTCAAGAAACTCGGAACTTAAAACGTATGTCTCCATAATCATTATTTCGACCGCGGTTATTATGGTTGA
>CAZCDQ010000075.1:0-16647 GCA_964497605.1 uncultured bacterium | reverse complement strand
CCACGAAAAGATTGCCGGGCACGTTATTGCTGGTAGTGAAAATATGGTTTAGTGAAGGGTGCAAGTTCTAATCATTTGAGATATATCAATGAAACGCTATTGTCTTTGCTTTATTTATTATGGCCGGACTTTATGAGTTTAAGGAGTTTTGATTTAAAAGAATACCGAACATGATTACGGCCATGTTTGCAGAAATGGTATGCTGCCTCTGCGCGAAGCACATTTTGTGTCATAATATGTTAGATTGTGACAGTAAATGGACGTTGTTTGACAGCTCTTTCCCTGATATTTTTCCAGTTCGGATATCTTGAACCCCTCCCCCCGCGGTTATGCTGTAAAACGATTGTATCTCTCCGGGCATTCTATTATATTGACATTGTAAATATGTCATACGGTTATCGAGACAACACTCACAATAGGAAGACAGCATGAGATTCTCATATTCCCACATAAATATTAATCCGTTCCGCGAGGCAACTAAGGAAAAACTGCAGTTTTACAAAAATATTGGGCTTCGTGTGCTCGGATTCAGGTGCGACGAAAATCCCTCCGATGACAATGTGAAACGGCTGCGGGACCTGTTCGGTGAACTCGATCTCGAGATAGGGCAGATCATACCTTTTCAGCAGGCCGCGCTGCTTCGCCCCGATAAACAGTCGCTGCTGGAGAACCGCAGAAAAATCGCCCGGACGCTCGATATTTGCAGGAGACTCGGCGCCTCGCACCTTCAATGCTCCATCGGCAGCCTGAATCCGAGTGATCTCTGGGGCATTCATCCAGAAAACCACACACAGAAAGCGCTTGATATGCTGGTGGACAATGCTCGTGAAGTGGCAAAAATCGCCGAAGACAATGGAGTAATGCTTGCGCCGGAGACCACTCTTTGGACAGTTGTCAACAGTGTCGAGCGGATGAAATTGTATGTCGACCGAGTGGATTCGCCGCTCATGAAAATCACCTTCGACGCGGTAAATTACATGACATACGACAGGATTTTCGACTCAGGCAGATATTCCCGCATGGCCATTGCAAAATTAGGCGATCGGATAGGAGCCCTTCATGTTAAAGATGTCAATGTGTCGAACGAACGAGGGCACAAGGGCCGCATACATGAAACGGCCATAGGAACAGGACTTTTCGATCACCAAACGCTGATACGGACCTCCAAACAGCTTGCGCCCTGGAAATGTTTCATCCTCGAACACATCAGCGACGAACAAAAAATCAAACCTGCATACGATCATATCCAGAAGATTGCTCAAAGCATTGGTCACACATGGTCCGATCACCATTGCACACGCGAATTGTGCGTTTGATTTAAGTGTAACAGATACTACTTCATTTATTTTCCCACAAGAAACGGATTGGAAATGATGCTTTATTTGCAATCCGTTTCTCAATTTATCCGAACATTATTTTACCATCATTGCACGTGAACTTGCGGTCATTGTCCCCGCGTTGAGGCGGAATATATAAATCCCGCTGGATGCCGGAGTACCGTCATCATGCCTGCCGTTCCATGTAAGCGTATGATGTCCCGCGTCCATTGCTTCGTCGGTAAGCGTGGAAATCCTGACACCGCGGATGTCGTAGACTTCAAGCGTGACCGGAAGTCGTTCCGGCAGGGTGAATCCGATGGCTGTAGTCGGATTGAACGGATTGGGATACGGATTATCCAGCGCAAAAGAGAAAGGCGCGTCCTCTCCAACAGAGACATCGCCTTCCTGCATTATGTTTTCGTAGGTGTATGTGTCTGTGCCGCCCGGTCCGGTGACAGTCAGGGTGACGTCATATATCCCTCTTTCGGCGTATGTATGGGATACGGTCGGGCCGCTACCGATCCTGCCGTCTCCGAACACCCATGACCAATCGTGGATATTTCCAACGGAGATGTCGGTATAGTTGAACATGAGAGAGTCTTCCTGAGCTGTTGAATATACGAATTCGGCGGCAGGTGCAGCCGGAGCATCGTTGGTTATCATGAGATTTGTGTCCGCAATGCCGTAGTTGTCGTCAATGTCTTTTACAATAACCCGTATCCCTACTTCGGCGGGAAGTTCATAATGAGTATACCATGTGTTGAATCCGTCATAATCGCCTTTTCGTGTTGCAACTTGATTATACGAAAAGATACCATCCCCTGCAGTTATATCTCCTGCGGTACCGTCGTCGCGGAGAACAACCGAACCGGGATCTCCTGTGGGAAACGCCAGCGGTACGCGGCCCATCGGCCAATCCGGGTATTCACGGCCTTCGACAAGCGGCACGAGCACGACCCATTCGATGTTATCCAATCCCTGCATATCACTTATATGAGATTTCACCTTAATGCGGGAATCGTTTCCGTGAAAGAGCACAGGAGCGCTGAATGATACAGAGTGAATCTGCGGCGCTGACTCAAAAGTAACGGGGGCCATATCGACTTTTGAAATTCGGTGTGTAGTCGTATCATTATTCTTCGATGTGAGAATATAATAATACCGGTTATCCATAGTCATATCAGTGATATCGTAGATGTTCATCTTGAAATAATATGATGCCGTATCTCTCATGGACATGTCGTCAAGGTTATATACAGTGTGATAGTTGATTCCACTGCTTAATCGGGCTTTAGTGCCGTCATAACTCAAATTCTGATGAGCGAATCCGTTGAGATCGAACGTCTCTGTAATCGACGTGATCGAACCTGTTGCGGTATCAACATAGCCGATCATGATGGGAGATTCGGGATATCGGTATTTGTTTTCATACATCGCACGGCTTCCGTCTGCGCTGACAATGCTGTTTTCGAGGTCTTGTTCGGGCCAGACTGAATTGCTGAGTTCTCCCTGCATCGTTGTTACACCGTCATACATCCATTGTGCAATTGAATTTCCACCGTAGTAATCCTGATTCCAGATGAAAAAGGCTTTATTGCCAGTCCGTGCGGCGCCGAGATACCGAAAAAAGTTAATACTCAGATGTTTGTTAGGTAACGATGCGACATCGACAAGATTAACCGGATCGCCCCCGACAGGCGCGCGGAACAATCCCGATATCGTTCGCTCGAGCGCCTCGTTCCATCCCGCGTTGTGTTTGAATGTTATCTCGGTGCCGGCGCCGTTCACGCTATATGGTATCCGGAAATCGGGATCGGCAATGCCCGACACTGCGATATTCGTTGTTCCCGAGGCGACATCGTAATAATACAGGTCTCTGTAGTATATGCCGAAAAAGAAAAGCCGGCTTCCATCATCATTCCACCGCAACCTTCCCACATCTTTCGCATTCTGTTCAAGGACATCAGCCGGCAGTGTTCCGGTTATGTCTATGACTCCGGTGCCGTCGCTGTTCATGATGTAAATATGCCGGATCTGCTGCCAATCGAGTTGTACGGTGAATGCGATTTTTTCACCGTTGGGGCTGACCGCAAGATCGCGGAAATGACGGGTATGTTCCGCTTCCGGCATCCAGTTCCACACCGGCGTCTCGTCAATGACCATGCTGACCGTCTCGCTGTATTCGATCGGCGCATCGGTCCACTGGGCGGAAACAGGCTGCGTTAAAACAAGCACAAACAACGCACATACAGCGATAAAACGCTGCAAGCAAACTGAAATAATATCTACACTGTTTTTATTGAACATCATACTCATACTGCTCCTTTTCTGTGGTTTTTTTACGAATCGAAATCGTTATGTATAGGAAAAATAATATTTTGAAATAAGTCAAGTCATATTTTTATTATTTCAATATCTACATGAGAAAAAATAAATAAACTATCAACTTCTTATTTGAGCCAAGTGAACCATATAAAATCCTTGTGTGTTCATGCGCAAGTCAGTACCTTTTCTAAAAATGATTATTACCTAAATTGAGCGATTTTCGTGTAGGGGTAACCCTTGCGGTTACCCAAAACCGTAAAATAAGCGGGCAGAGGCAAGCCCTGCCCCTACGGTAATAACATACCTATTTGGAGTAACTTGTTATTCATATAATATGAATAATAACAATATCATAAGATTATATTTTCTACAAAATCGATCAAATTAGATATTATTTTTTCAGGAGTATATATGAACCACCCCAAACATGAATACATCTACGGGATCAATCCAGCGTTCGAGGTCGTGCGAGCAGGGAAGCGACCGGTGCACGAGGTCTATCTCAACAAGGCATCGTCGCGGCATCCGCGCATCCGCAAACTGTCCGAGTATCTCGGGAAGATGGCGATAAAGGTCACCTGGACCGACAAGGACAAGCTGTTCAAACTTGCCGGGACAAAGGATCATCAGGGCGTCGTGGTCAAAACCGAGCCGTATCCGTATGTCCCCTCCGATTCGCTTTGGGGACGTTCACGGATGCTGCTTTTGGACAATGTGGAGGATCCGCACAATGTGGGGGCGATACTGCGGAGCGCCGAGATTTTCGGTT
Source organism: uncultured bacterium (assembly GCA_964497605.1). Lineage (GTDB taxonomy): Bacteria > Latescibacterota > Latescibacteria > Latescibacterales > Latescibacteraceae > Latescibacter. The sequence goes on along the minus strand of CAZCDQ010000075.1, from coordinate 12,234 downwards.
ATACGAGCGTGCTGCTCTCGAAACGCGGTGTGCCGGATGTGTATCCCTCCATTGTGAAAGTGTCCGCGGGAGCGACCGAATTTCTCGATATCGCCAAGGATTCCTCGGCGAACAATTACGTCAAAGCCGCCCGTGACGAGGGCTATTGGATTGTGGCGCTCGATATGAGCGGAACGTCCGATATCCGATCGGTCGGGTCGCAGCTGTCCGGCAAGGTGCTTGTAGTCATAGGCGGCGAGGACAAGTCGGTTGGCCAGTATATTCTCAACGAGGCAGATCATATCGTTTCCATCCCGCAGCGGGGCAAAATCAACTCACTGAATGCATCGGTTGCGGCGGGTATTTCTCTTTTTGCACTGAGCACAGAAAATTCGTCCGAATTTTCAGAAATATCATAATAAAATCTTGAAAATCTTGTTAATCCTGTCTCTTAAAAGTTTTCTTATTGATCCGGAACCGCAACATCCCACACTTTCGACATTCGCGCGGTGCCGTCCGGACCGGAAACGGTTAATATGACCGTATACTGATACTGATAATTCCCTCCGGGATTATCAGCCGCCGGGCCGGTATAACGGTGCAGAGGATTTTGTTCGGTTGAGGTTGTACCGTCCCCGAAATCCCAGCGCCAAGAGGTAATATCGCCGTAGGAGCGGTCTTTAAACGATACAAGCCGCTGATTGAGGTCGACTATCGTGAAATCCCAGGCCGCCTCGATGGATTTGCGGAACTGCGGCTCTAACTGCATGAGCCTGAATTTCACCAAATCGGAGGCATTGCCGTACATGGTTGTTTTATGCGAGAGCGACCGGAATGCAAAGCCGGTCGGCGTGTTTTTGAATTCGTCCCGTTCGAGAATTGTCCATGACAAGCCGATAATGGTGTCCTCGGTCAGGGCCGACACAACTGCTTGTTCGGGGCCCTCGGCAGGAGCGTAATCGAACGGAGTTATCCAGAATTCGAGTATGAGCTTTCCGCTTTCGCCGTGTCTGAAATCGTACGAGTATGCCGCATTTGCCCAGGGAAGGTCCGCTGCCCAGGGCTGGCACCCCCAGACCATTGCCCACTTTTTCTCCTCGGCCGGTGTGTAGATGTGGTAGTTCTGGGCATGAACGCCGTGCAGCATGTATTCCTCCCAGTTGTACGTCTTATCGAAATCCTCACGGAGCTGCGGGATCAGCGGCCCGCCGGAAAGATCGGCGTCCACCACGACCTCGAACACGTCTCCCTCGAGCCCTGGATCGGCGAAATCCCAGTAATTATCGTATGCCTCATAGAGGAAATACAACCGGTTCAGCCCGTTCACCCAGCCGACTTTGACCGTGACGTCGAAATTCTTTTTGTCGGAGGGATTGCCGTTGACCGTATCGATGAGTTCGTTTTCCCCGATAGAATAACTCTCCGGCACAATATCCCAGTCGGCTGATTCGGCGTCGATTCGGGGAATCATATCGGCAGGGAACTGGAAAATCCTGAACTCGGTGTCGGGGCGTTCGAGCGCATGTGCCGCAAAAGAAAAAGCGAGAGATGCAATCAATAGCGTGGCTATACATTGCGCCATCGGCGGTTCCTTATAAAATCAGTTTAAGTTAGACAGTCCCGAACAGGTCGGAATCGTCCCAGGATTTGGGGACATATTCCTCGAGGAATTTATAATGTTCGGGCAAAAGATGTTTTGTCACATTATTAATTTTTGCGACCCACCGCAGTTTGCTTAATAATTTTTTTTCCTCGTCGGTCATCTCGGGATTGAAAAATGGGTCGATGTTTTCGTACACGTGATATGGATTGTTCATACCGATGAGCGTTGAATCCAGCTCCGCGGGTGCGTTGATAATGTACCGTAGACATGCCTCCGAATAATTCACCTCCGGATGTTCCTTTATTTGGTTGGCAATGTTCATGAACGGTGTCGAGAGCCGGTCGCCGAGACGGGGTTTCATCGAAATAACACCGATGCCCCGACCGCGGATGTCCTCGATAAGTGAATCGAAATTATTCGGCTCCATGCGGTACCAGTTGTGGTAGAAATTGAACGGCAAAATCACATAATCGAGCGGTATTTCTGCAAGTGGCAGTATTATTTCGTCATGATTATGGAACGGCAGCCCGACCGCGCGGATTTTTCCCTCCTCTTTCCATTTGAATAATTGCTCCCACCATTCCCAGCGCTGATTTTCCGGCGTATCGGCATCGACATCGTATTTCGTGGCGTGGATACGGACAAGGTCGATATAATCGGTGCGGAACGCCTTGAGATCGCGCTCGAATTCCTGAATATAGGTCCGGCCGTCATAGGGACGCAGCGTAATGGATATGACCACATCCTTACGGATCGGCTCAAGATACCGTCCCATGGGCTCGTACTGATACACACTGTGTTCGATATCATACACGTCGAACAGGTTGACGCCGAGATCGTTTGCCTCGCGACTCATCCATTCACGCTCTTTTTCGTATGACCTCAGTTCGGTCAGCATGTGCGAGCCGAATGCAAGTTTCGACACCTTAATCCCGGTATTGCCGAGGATGCCCATCGGCATGGTGCCCACGGGTTTCGGAACTTTCGTTTCAAGATCGATGGCGGTCGGCTGAGGTTCGCTTATGACATACTTCCCTTTCCCAAGCAACGAACAACCCGAAAGTCCGGCACCCAAAGCGCCTGCCGTTCCCGCTGCAACAAAATCGCGTCGTTTCATAGCAGATATACCTTTCTATGGGTGATTACACGTTCATGTTTTGATAAACAGTTTCTGTCCAATATATAATGTAATAACACGGGATAGCTATTTTTGCAAGCATTTTTCGATGTATGCCGGTCATTTATTCCGGGCAGCGCTTTCCCCGGCGAGGTAACCGGTGCTCCAACAGGCCTGAAGGTTATACCCGCCGGTAGGGCCGTCAAGATCGAGAATCTCCCCCGCGAAAAACAGGTTTCGCACCTTTTTCGACCGCATGGTGTTCGGGTCGACATCTTTCAGGCTAATCCCGCCGGCTGTAATAACAGCCTTGTTGAAACCGAGCAGATTAGAAATGGTCAGCCGGAAATCCTTGAGAAGCAGCCTGAGCGCTTTCCGCTCGTCTCTGGTAATCGTATTGGCTTTCTTTACAGGATCGACACCCCATTTATCAAGCATGACCGGAATGAGTTTTTTGGGGAGCAGTCCCGGCATAATATTCTTGATGTTCTTATTACCGTCCGTCTCAAAATCCCTGAGCAGCCGTTTATCAAGTTTGTTGTGATCGAGCGCCGGTTTGAAATCGATGGAAAGCGTTGTCGGGCCGCCTTTGAGGATCTTTCCGACCGATTTACTCATATCGAGAATAATCGGGCCGCTCAGCCCGAATCCGGTGAAAAGTGCCTCGCCGAACCGATCGTCGAGCTTTTTTCCGTTCTGCCAAACAGAGATGCGGACATTTTTCAGGCTGAGTCCCTCGAGGATGTTTACCCAGGGTTCCTTTATTACAACCGGTGTCAGAGCCGGAACTGGTTTTATGACTGTGTGTCCCATTTTTTTCGCCCATTCGTAACCGTCCCCGTTCGAGCCGGTTTTGGGGTAGGAGAGACCGCCGGTCGCGATCAGATAATTTTTCGCAGCAATCCGGTTGCCGTTATCGAATTTGATAGCGGAGATTTCGCCATCCGCATGCTCGAATGCATCGACCCGCCGGTTTGTCAAAAGCGCGACACCGTTTTGCCGTATCAGCCTAACCAGAATATCCCGCACATCTTTCGCTCTGCCATTTTCCGGAAAAACTCTGCCGCCCCGTTCGGACACTGTCCGGAGGCCGTTCTCGTGAAAAAACTCAATCGTATCGGTCACACCGAAACGATACAGCGATCCAAGCAGGAATTTACCGTTTTTCCCGAATGCCGCTGCAAATGTAGGCTCGTCGGTCTCGGCATTGGTGATATTGCACCGTTCCTTGCCGGTCATGAGAAGCTTCGCGCCGGGTACGTCGTTCTTTTCGATGAGCGTGACATGTGCGCCGCATTCGGATGCCCGGATCGCTGCCATCATACCCGCCGGTCCGCCGCCGATTATCGCGAGATCGTACTGTGCATTTTCCATTCGCTGCCGCTTTCTATCATTCAGAATTTTTCATGTTCTGCAGATTCATACCGCCGTATGTAATATAGGAAGAATATACCGCAAATAACAGCCGTGTTTTTTATTGAGACGATATCCCATTTTGTATACTCCCATGTAAACTCAATTGGTTTTTTGGAGGGGGGCGCCAGACAAAGAACATCGGAATCGGAAATTATCCCGCATACCGAGAAGATAACCTCTTAAGTGTAGCAAAAACATGCACTACATGTGCATAGGTAAAAATAATGCTTGACAAGAATTTAATATTGGTATATATTGAAACGAGAATATTAATAAGTAGTAAAATAACTGCACACGCTATTAACGACAATTGTGATTAACTGATAGATTATAGTTAAATATACAATTCTATATCGGGGGTGTGTATGAAAATCAAAATAATCTTCTTTTTTCTGCTCACTATCCTTGTGCCGCGCCATGCGATTGCTGATGAAATCCCTGCGTTGTTGTTAAACGAGGGAACAAACGAAATCACCTTTTCTCTTTCAAATATCTGGAACAGAGACATCAACAATCTGACATTCGAAGTCGATGAAAAGAAAATGCCCCGGTGGCTTTCGGTCGCATATGACAATACCAATCTCGATATTCTCAAGGGCGCGCGCGATAACACGTTTGTCATTATCTTCGACGTTGACAGTGCGCCATCCGATGCAATCGCGGATATCCCGTATTCGTTTAAGGATAACAAAGGGAATGTCTGGAGTTATTCAATACATGTGAAAGCCAATACCGATGATGCCGGCCTTGAGGCGTTCGACTCGCTGTATGAAAACTTTCCAAATCCTTTTAATCCCACAACAACCATTAAATATTCGCTTAAAGAGAGCAAACATACAAAATTAGTCATTTATAATTCTCTCGGACAGGTTATTCGGACACTGGTTAATGACGTTCAGGATGCCGGTGTTCATACCATTCAATGGAACGGGTGCGACGATTATGGGCTCAATGTGGCAAGCGGTCTTTATTTTTACCGGTTAAAAGCCGGCTCATATTTAAAAACACGACGGATGATGCTTATAGAATAAAAATCCCCTGCCACCATAATAAAGGGGGAAAAACCAAATAATTTCTGTAAGGGCGGTTCGCGAACCGCCCCTGCAGAAAAATATGATTTTGCGGGAGGGTTAACATGAAACGAAAAACAATACCAATTATATGTTTGCTCCTGTTCTTCTTGCCGGTCATGGCGTTCGCCGTTGAAACATTATCGACCGTATATGTCGATGGCTCAGCGCCCATGACAATTGACGGGATACTTGATGATTGGGAAAGTCTTGATATCCAAACAGTTCCTGTTACCAACGAAATAGGTGATACTTCTAAAAATCCTCGCTCAGTAATAACTACCAGAGGTAAAGCTGATCTCTCCTTTTCTTTTAAATGTTTTGCAGATGCGCGATATGTTTATGTTGCCTTGATGGTAACAGATGACGACATTATAATAGGAAAACATGATTTTGGAGAAGGATGGAAAGACGACTCAACAACTATTTGTTTTGACGGTGATTTGCAAAATATTTCAAAATCAATATTTGATGCGAATGATGGTCACATTAAGGTTATAGGCGACACACCTGATGGAGTTGCGTATATTGAGGGAAATATTGCAAATTTTTATGATGTCCAAGTTCCCTATTTCTGGGAATCAAGAGGAATCAAGGCAGGGTTTCAGCAGCACGATACCGGCTACATTGTAGAAGCGGCCATTCCACTTAAGGTGCTTGGATGGGACAAAATTGAACTAGGGAAAACATTAGGTATGAATTTCCGTGTTGTTGATATGGATCACAATATGAATGTTAACATCTTTGATAAAGGTCTTACATGGGCTCCTGATCCAGATCATACAAGCCACTACAAAACGGAATGCTATAACAGAGTCATATTTTCTAATGAAGTTTCTATTCAAGGAGAAGTTGATGTTCAAGATTCAGGAGGAACATTAATAAGAGTCGGCAGTGAAGCTCGTGAGCTTGAGATTGAATTAAGTACTCCTGATTATGTTAGTGGAATTGAACTCTTTGAAGAAGTACTTGAGGATATCGCTGAAAACAATTGGGCTGATGCAGAATCCAAAATTGCATCAGTTCAAGATGCAATTTGGGCACAGTCTTTACTTGGAGTTGTACAATTAAAGACTGAAAAAATTGAAAAAGGTGTTAGTCAATTACTTGATTTAGCCGAGAAGTGCCCCGATGATTTTGTAGAGAAGTGGGTAAAGAATTTACTGATATATAATTCAAAATTCCTTTATAATGATATCCCCGGCAAAGATATTTTAAATAATCATGGAAATGCAAATATTTCTTACATTCTCAATGAATATTTAAAAACATTTCCTGATGATAATTTAGCTATCAAAAGATTGTTATCTATGCTGAAAATAATTGGAAATACTGAATATGACTTTTCAATATTGAATCAAATAATACAAGAATCAAATAATCTTGAAATTTCTGATAATGCAAAAATAGCATTAGCAAAGTACTATTTTTATAAAGGTGATAACCAATCCGCAGAAACGTTAGCAAACGAATTGATTTATTCATCAGCAGAAGCAAAGACAAAATTAGATGCAAGAATGATTATATTATCAATAGAATATAAACGAAAATTATAAGAAGAAAGAGAATATATTTTTTATAAATTTTTTTCACCATTTCAGTTATCTTAAATTGTTTGATAATGAAGGATGTTATGTTATGTTTAAATTAAAATTTATTCTAATCTTTGTATTTTCACTTGTTTTATACACTCAAGTATTCGCACAGGATTTCGATTATGATGCTGCCATTAAGATTGCCGAAATGGGTGACGATTTGATAAAAACGGTAAAAGGGAAACTGATTTATATTGAAAACCAATTTGACAAATCATCGGCTTCTTTTAAATATATAAATGATGAAGCTGAAATATTCAATGAGGAAAACAGTGGCGTGAGTGTTGAAGTTAAAACAAATCAAGTCCTTAGGGTAATAAATTATCTTTATGATAGAGATGCCGGCAAACAAAGATATGATATGGAAGACAAAACTATGGACACATCTATAGTGAGGTTAATAAAATCTTATGATGGTGAAAAAACAACAATGATAACTTATTATATCCGTAAGGGCATAATTAGTCCGGAAGCTTCTATTTCTTATGAACCTTTTGAGTCTCCTTATTACACGCCGTTTTATTATGGATACTATCTCTACAGAAATGATATATCCGAGATGCTTAGAACAAAAACATTGGATTATGGAAAACATGCAATAATAAATATTGAATACGACAAATCTGAGACCGTAAGAAATATTCTTGCAGATGTTTTTTCAGGAATTGATAATACTGGCATATACTTCAAAGTTTGGTTGTCAAATAAATATCTGTATCGCCCTGTTAAAATTTTTCTAGAAAGTGAGGGAGATTGGGGAAGCGATACCTATATTGAATATATAAAAACAAGTGATAACATTTTTATCCCAGATAAAGTTGAACATAATATTTATGTATTTATTGATGGCAATAAGGAGTACATGCCAGAAGTTACAATTGATTATGTGATTGATGAAACAACGATAAATGTTCCTATAGACACAGATGAGTTTGTTGAGGAGATACACGAGGGACTTGAGGTTATTATCTCGAATTCTGGAAACTAAGAAGACCTATAGAAAGGGCGAATACCATGTTAAAGTTTTTAAGTTTATCATTATTGTTTTTATCAATTATATCTTTTTCTCTTATAATCTCTACTTCTATAAAAATGGATTCAGAGCTAATTGGTTATGAAGAATCATCATTGGTATGTGGTGAATCGAGTGTTTGTATTAATGCGGATTCAGAACTAATTGGTTATATAGAAACATCTTTGTTGAGCGGAGGAACTGGTGGTGGTGGTAGTAATGGAAAAAAATGTCAATATAACACACCTACTTGTGATGATCCTCAAGGCGCACCGTGGGTTAATTGTGAACCAGTAGGCAACTGGGAAGATTGTATTACAGGAGATCCACAAGATGAATGTAACTTAATAGAACAAGATAAAACAGTTTGTCAATGTAAGCCTCTTTGGCCGGATTATGAAGATGAACAAATCTGTGATCCATAAAAAAATCTGTAATCCATATAAGTTTATAATTAACTAATATTGGTAATTATGATTATTATAAATAGACAAATGCTTATGCTCACGCATGTATCGAAATTAGCATTTTTATATTTTTTACTCCTTTTTTCTTATTCTACTTTTTCCAATAATATAGGCATCTTTGATCCTCTCTGTGGACCAAAGGCGCTTATGGCTATATGTCATGAATTCGGTGTGGTTTCGAACATTAAAAATATTCAGGATTTATCATGGTATGATTTTGAAGCAGGTACAACAATGCTAGGATTAGTACGCGCTTCAAATGAGATCGGGCTTCCTGCTGTTCCGATGAGGATAAATTATGAAAAACTTAGAAAATATAAAAGTCCTGCAATTGTATTTGTAAATGGTAACCATTTTACAATTGCATGGAAGCTGGATAAGAAAAGTGTTACCCTCCAAGACTGGCCTGATCCTGCCAGAGATATATCAAGAAAAGAGTTTGAGGCTGTCTGGAATGGTGAAGCATTAGTTTTTTCAAAGCGGATTCAACTTAAAATGGCAAAAGAGCTGGAGTCATCTTTCAAGCCACCTCCGGGTCCTAGAATTATGTTTCCGTTAACTCACAAAGATAAAGGGAATGTAAAAGAGGGAACAGAAATCTCACATATTTTTACTTTTGTGAATATTGGATCTGAGTCTCTGATGATTAGTTCGCGCTCAAGCTGCTCGTGTACTTTTGCTAAACTTTCAAACAAATTATTAGATCCATTTGAACAAGGAAATATCGAAGTTTCTTTTAAAACCTCCGGACGCCATGGTTTTCAGAATAACAGCGTTCAGATTCGAACTAATGATCCCAATAACCGCTGGACAGATTTAAATCTTTCTGCCTTTGTGGAGACCTCTCTCAAAGTGCTCCCTAAAAACATTATTATAAATGAAGTATCTTCAGGAGCAACTGTCATCAAGGAACTTAAGGTTATCAGTCCTGCTGACAGTAGCTTCAGAATTACCCGTATCGATGCTCCATCTGGAATTACTGCGGTAATTGGAAACCGCAAAGATAATAATGGCGTAGTGCATATCCCTATCATCTTAACGATTAAAGTAACTGGCCCACCCGGTGAATTTAAGAAGTTCATAAATATCAACACTAGTACAAGTAACTTAAAGTTAATGGTTCCCGTTATAGGCGAAATTTTGGGCCCACTTAAGGTCATTCCACTAGTGGTATACTTAGGAGAAGTAAAAACCGGGGAAAAATTATTGCATGAAATTTCGCTCAATTCGACTAATGGAGAGTCATTTGATAGTATCAGGGGTGAAACAAGCTCAAAAAATATATCTGTGTCGGTGATGCCTGACGGGTCGAAGCTTGGTATATATCGGCTCTTAACAACATTGGTGCCCTCTGGAAAAGATAAAACAATAATTGAGAATATATCAATATACATCAATGAAGAGAAGGATCCCGCACTTGAAATTCCACTTTATGCCAGAGTGGTTGCCTCAAAAGAATAAAATTGAATTATTTCCCTCACAAATCCGCAGTCCGCGCCTCTACATCCGGCATCTCGGGAAGCGGTTCGCGAACCGCCCCTGCAGAAAAATATGATTTTGCGGGAGGGTTAACATGAAACGAAAACCAATACCGATTATATGTCTGTTACTATTTCTTTTGCCGACCATGGTGTTTGCCGTTGAAACACTGTCAACGGTATATGTTGACGGCTCTGCGCCAATGACCATCGACGGGATACTTGATGATTGGGAAAATATTCCCGTAGAATCTGTTCCCGTAATTAACCAGATTGCAGATACTCCGCAAAATGTTCGCGGTGTTATACAAACCGGCGGTGCGGCAGATATTTCATACTCGTTTAAGTGCTTCGCTGATAACAGGTACGTTTATTTCGCACTTATGGTGACTGATGACGATGTCATCATCGGGAATCAGGTTTTTGGTGAGGGATGGAAGGACGATTCAACAACGATTTATTTTGACGGCGATTGTCAGAATATCGAGAAACCGTATTTTGACGAAAACGATGGAAACCTGAAAGTTATCGGCGCGCCGCCAGATGGTGTGTCGTGGATTGAGGGGTTGATTCCATATTTCAAGATTCAAGTTCCGTTTTTCTGGGAGTCGCGCGGTGTAAAGGCAGGATTTCAACAGCATGATACGGGCTATAACATAGAAATTGCAATTCCGCTTGTCGTTCTTGGTTGGGATTCGATCTCGCCAGGTAAAACAATGGGGATGAATACTCGTGTTGTAGATATGGATACTAGCCTTGACCAGGAAAATACTGACAAAGGTCTTATCTGGAATGAAGATACCGATCATTCCGCACATTATATGACAAAGAATTATGGCCGTATAGTGTTTGAAAAAGCCGTCAATATTTCAGGGATTTCTCAACAAATGGCGAAACCTGTGAGTAGTGAAGCACGTGAATTGGAAATTGTTCTTGGGGCCCCCACTTATACAGATGGCGAGGCGTTTTTCGATGAAGTACTCAAAGATATTTCAAATTCAGATTTTACAGCAGCTGAGAATAAACTGAAATCTGAAAAAGAGGCAATCTGGGTACAGCCTATTCTTTCTGTTATACAGCTTAAACAGGGGAAAATAGATGAAGGAGTTCAACAGCTTTTTGTCTTTGGAGAAATCTGTCCTGATAATTTCGCTGAAGCATGGGTAAAGACATTTTTAAAAAATGAAGCTAGATGGGTTTATGAAGTATTTAAAGGAAAAAATATCAAATTCCTAGATAAGTATAATGAAAGTTTAGCCCTTATTCTCGAAGAATATATAAAAAAATATCCTGAAGATTATGTCGCAAAATTAGAATTGGCTCAAAATTATTTTATTATAATGAATTTTAATAGTTCTTCTAAATTAGCAAAGGAAATAATAATTAACTGTGACAATTCTAATATAAAACTGGATGCCCAAATGATTCTTGAGTCAATTGAGAGGGCACAATGATAAATGGAGAATTTGTAATGAAAAAATGTCTTTATTATTTGGGAGTTATAGCTCTTATTGGTATTGTAGGAATTATATGCGGTTCTAGAGAAGATGACTTGGCAGGAATAAAATTGCTAAAACATGAAGATCTATTAGACATGAAAGGCGGATGCCTGATGCAATGTGATACAAGATGTGATACTGATTGTGTTACAAGTGGGAGCTGTCCTCCATCTGATCCTCATTGGGGTACTGCTCCATGTTGTGAATATTCAGAGTATGAAGCAGTAGATTTTAAACTAAATCAATCACCTAATGCAGAAATTTGTGCTGCTGAATGTACTGAATGGAAATACCCGAGAGGTTGTTCAATGAATGATATTCAATCTGGAGATCCGTTTTGTCAATATTGGTAAATATTAAATAAGAACTCAATATTATTGAAAAGGATGACCGAAATGAAAACTTATAAATTGTTATTAATATATTTAATTATATTATTGTTAAATAATAATTCATTTGCGAATGAGTTAAGTATTCAAGAATTTAGAAATAATCTAGAAAAATCACATGCACAGATTTTCTCAATAAAAGGTAATTATGAACAAATAACAACAAATTACAAAAAAAGATTATCACAATCCGATCCAACAATTCCTCCTAATATTTATGAAAGCTCAAGATTTTATCATTATTTTAATGAAGTTGTATATTATGAGAATTATGATAAAGGCTTCGAAAATCTCAAATCAAAAGTTTTATTTAAAGATGGGATATGTAAAGTAATTAATTATATAATGGACGAAAATGGTTTAATCCATAATCGCCGATATATTAAAGATATAAATAATTTAAATGATGTTCAATTTCAACCATTCTATGCTACTTTTTTAGAACTTTGGGGCCTTTTAATGATTAGTGAAAAAGGTGGAATGGTTTTCAATATAAGTTCTGTAAATTATCAAAATGAGGATTGCTTTCTTATCGAGTTAACTGGTTCAGGTAATGCTCCAAACATTGAAGGAGTTGCAGAATCTTTTTTAGAGATGTATTATAACCCA
>CAZCDQ010000074.1:9515-16719 GCA_964497605.1 uncultured bacterium | reverse complement strand
CGCGGGTAGTGGATCGAGCCGCGGCCCAGCCGCCGCAGCGCCAGGCCCAGCCGCACCGTTTCGCCGTATTTTTCGTCGAACAGGCTCATCGCGCCGAGCGCCCGTGCCTCGTCAAGTGTCTTTTCACTAATCTCGACTTTTACGTTCTCGAGAATGCCCCGCATGACAAACTCCTCGACCGCGGCGATCTCCTCCGGTTTCATCGCGGAGAAATGATTGAAATCGAACCGTGCACGCTCCGGATCGACATGTGATCCTGACTGACGGACATGACCGCCGAGAACGTGCTGAAGTCCCGCCTGCAGCAGGTGGGTTACCGAATGATTCCGCTCAGTGGCACGGCGCAATTCGGAATCTATTGCCAACAGCGCATCACCCTCTATGTCCTCGGGTGAAAATTCGTCGAGTTCCGGCTCGCAGAGATGCACCCTGCCGGCATCGGAATAATCGTATACATCGGCGACCGACATCGTCAATCCGCTGTCAATAAAACTCACCGCGCCGGTATCGCTGACCTGTCCACCGGACAGGGCGTAGAATGGTGTTTTATCGAACACAATTTCAACTGCGCCGTCCTTTGTCATGCGGTATCTGACGGCGGTTGCCTCGGCAGAATCGGTATCGTATCCCACGAATTCGGTCGCGCAAATCTTCCCGTCGCCGATTTCGATCCACGGTTCCCCGCTGTCGTCCGCGGCTACGAACGATGAAGCCTCACGCGCACGTTCGCGCTGGGCATCCATGGCACACGCGAATCCCGCCATATCGACTGTCAAACCCTTTTCCTCGGCCATAATGCGGGTTAAATCGATGGGGAAACCATAGGTGTCGTATAGTTTGAACGCATCCTCGCCCTCGATCACACTTCCGCCTTTTTCGGCGATCTCGCCGGTGAGACGGTCGAACAAGTCGACACCCTGATCGAGCGTATTGAGGAACCGCTCTTCCTCGCTTTTAACCACCATCGAGATATAATCGGCACGTTCGGTGATCTCGGGATAGGCCTCGCCCATGAGATCGACCACATCGCTTACAAGACGGTACACGAGCGGTTCATGCACATCGAGTTCGCGGAGATAACGTGACGCCCGTCTGAGCACCCGCCGGAGCACATAACCGCGTCCCTCGTTGGAGGGAATGGCGCCGTCCGCAATGGCAAATGTCAGCGTCCGCACATGATCCGCAACGACCCGGAACGGCATACCGGTTTCCTCTTCGTAGGTACTGCCGGTGAATTCCTCAACCCGTTTCACTAAGGCGCCGAGAATGTCGGATTCGAAAATGTTGTTTTTGCCCTGCTGGATCATCGCCATCCGTTCGAGCCCAAGGCCGGTGTCGATGGAGGGTTTCGGAAGAGGGTTCAACTCGCCGGACTCGTCGCGGTTGAACTGCATGAACACGAGATTCCACAGCTCTAAGAACCGCGATCCGCCGCCGTCCGGGCCGAGATCCTCGTAGGGATCGTCGGGGCCGTAATCGGGACCGCGGTCGATGAATATCTCCGAACAGGGTCCGCACGGTCCGACCGGACCCATGCTCCAAAAATTCTCGTCATCGCCCTCCTCAATATTGCCGAAGCGCAGAATTTTATGTTCGGGAAGGCCGATCTTGTCGCGCCAGATAGCATACGCCTCGTCGTCGTTGGTATAAATGCTAGCAAGCAAGAACGCGGGATCGAGTTTCATCTCTTCAGTGATGAACCCCCAGGCGAAAGCGATCGCGTCCTCTTTGAAATAGTCGCCAAACGAAAAATTGCCCAGCATTTCAAGGAATGTGCCGTGACGGGAGGTTCGGCCGACCTCCTCGAGGTCGTTGTGTTTCCCGCCGGCGCGGATGCATTTCTGACAGGTGGTCGCCCGGACATATTCACGTTGTTCTCTGCCGAGAAAGAGATCTTTGAACTGATTCATACCCGCGTTTGTGAACATGAGCGTCGGATCACCCCAGGGTATGACCGGCGAACTCATCACCCGCGTATGGCCGTGCGATTCAAAATAGCTTAAAAATTTCTCGCGGATTTCTTTTGAATTCATGAATCTTTTGTTTCCTTTATTTTTCCGTCAACAAGTTTAATGCCCAGTTTCTCGCGTACCTGTGTCCGGATATCTTTCGTGATATCGGTATTCTCGCGGAGAAAAGTTTTCGCGTTTTCGCGGCCCTGGCCGAGCCGCTCATTGCCGTATGAAAACCATGTTCCTGTCTTTTCAACAATGCCGAGTTCGACAGCGTTGTCGAGAATGTCCCCCTCTCGGCTGATGCCGGTACCGTCATACATGATGTCGAATTCGGCGGTTCTGAACGGAGCCGCCAGCTTGTTTTTAACGATTTTGGTTTTGCATCTGATGCCGATGGCGTTCTCACGGTCCTTGAGCGTGGCGATCCGCCGGATATCGATCCGTACCGATGAATAGAATTTGAGCGCATTACCACCGGTTGTAGTCTCAGGATTTCCAAACATGATGCCGATTTTCATCCTGATCTGGTTGATGAAAATCACGCTTGTGCCCGACCGTGAAATATGACCGGTCAGTTTACGAAGCGCCTGACTCATAAGGCGCGCCTGAAGGCCCATGTGGGAATCGCCCATATCGCCCTCAAGTTCCGCGCGGGGAACAAGAGCCGCGACCGAGTCAATGACAATGATATCAAGGGCGCCGGAACGGATGAGGGTGTCGGTTATTTCAAGCGCATCCTCACCGCAATCGGGCTGGCTGATAAGAAGGTTGTCGATGTCGACTCCCATTGATTTCGCATACACCGGGTCAAGCGCATGCTCAGCATCGATATACGCCGCATATCCGCCGATCCGCTGGGCCTCGGCAACCATGTTCAGCGCGAGCGTGGTCTTTCCGGTCGATTCGGGACCGTATATCTCGATAACTCTCCCGCGCGGTATACCGCCGATACCAAGGGCGGTATCGAGCGCGATAGAGCCAGTCGGAATTACCTCGGCCTCCACTTTCATGGAATCGTCGCCGAGTTTCATAATTGAACCCCGGCCGAACTGTTTTTCGATCTGGCCGATTGCCATATCCACAGATTTGGCCTTATCTAATCCGTCGTTATTTTTCTGCACAGCGGTTTCCCTTTCGGCTTATGTTTGTCGTAACGTACCCTTACCGGTTCGAGTTTCTCGCCACCGTGACCGTAATATAAAAAAATACAGGCAAAAGGGTATCTTTTTTTACACTATTTCGACCCCTGATTCTTTCAGCCTGCCTTCATAAATCTTTTCATAGATCGGGCCCTGCGGCGTGAGCGTGCTTTTAATGAGCGCAATAGAATGTACCCGGAACGCGGCGTAATCGAATTCGGGAACATTGCCGGTTATCGCCGCAGGTTTGTGGTTATTGCCGCGGTTACGTTTCACTCTGCCAATGGTTAGATGCGGCGAAAACATACGTTCGTCGCGGTCGATACCAAGCGGTTCAAGGCAGTGTTCGAGTTCCTGAAAGATGTCCAGCAGTATATCGGCGCCGCCGTCCGAACCGATCCAAATCACACGTGGATTTTTTGGCGACGGAAAAAAACCGGTGTTTTCAAGCGCAAGGTTGAACGAACTGAAATCTGAAATTATCGGCCGAATACATTCGATCAGCGAATCGATATCTTTTTCTTTCACCTCGCCGATGAATTTCAGAGTTAAATGAAGATTTTCCGGAGCCACCCATTTAACATTTTTAATCGAGTCACCCAGCGAATTGACATAGCGACCTATCTTGCGCTTAACGTCATCCGGAATTTCGACAGCAATAAACGTTCTCAACTTCCTACCTCTTTTTTGATCAGGTGATACCGTAAAGAATTTAATACAGCCTGAGACATGATACCCATATTAATAAGCCTATCTTCGAAAAATTGCAACTTTTTTGTTTCGGTTCCACGGGCGGTTGCGATTCCCGTATACATCAGTCCAACCGGCTTTTCGGCGCTGCCGCCGTCCGGCCCGGCTATCCCGGTTGTGGAAATGCCGATATCGGCGCCGGATATACGCCTGACTCCCTCTGCCATCGCATCGGCGACTTCGGCGGATACCGCGCCGTACGCTCTTATAATTTCCTCGGGAACACCGAGAATCTCGCGTTTTGCCTCATTCGAATACGCAACCACGCCAACCATGACATAATATGATGCCCCGGGGATTTTAATTAACCGGTTCGTCACCCGCCCGCCCGTACAGGATTCGGCGATTCCAACAGTTAATCCCCGCTCGCGAAGGATGTTGCCCACAACCTCCTCTAGACTTTCTCCCGACGAGGCAAATATGATATCCCCAACCGTATCTGCAATATCGGCAGCGATTTCCGCTGAGGAGATCTCGGCATCGGCATCGGTTACAATTTTCACTGTGATACCCTCGAGACTGGGATAATACCGCACCGATTCTTTCGCGCCTCTGATCGAGGCGATTTTATCATACAGCGCCGATTCGGTTATTCCGGTAAGACGCAGCGTCCTAACCTCCCGCGGAACAGCTTCGTAATCGCCGCATATTTTCGGAAGGATTTGTTCTGCAAACAGGCGTTCCATTTCTGCGGGAACACCGGGCATGAAATAGAAATCGGTATCTGCTGTTCTTGCATAAACGCCGGGCGCCGTTCCGAACTTGTTTTCGAATGCCGCCGCACCCTCGGGGATCATCGCCTGTTTTATGTTAGAATCGCTCATAGACCGTTTGCGGCGTTTGAACAGTGCTTCAATATGTTTCATTGTCGGCTGATCGAGGACAAGTTTCAGGCCGAATGCCCCTGCAAAGGCAGCAATGGTATTATCGTCGGAGGTCGGCCCGAGACCGCCGGTCGAAAGCACGATATCAGCGCGTTCGGAGGCATGTTTGAAAACGTCTGAGAGCGAACTGGAACTGTCGCCGGTCATCGAAATGAACCCGATATCGAAACCTGCTGTTCGGAGTGAATCGGCAAAAAACTGTGCATTTTTGTCGCGCACCGGATCGGTCAGAATTTCATCCCCGGCGATGACGATTTCAATTACTGGATTGTTCTTTTTCATATGACATAAACCGGTTTGGGTCACAAAATCCATGGTACCAGAGCAATAATGATCCTGAGCGCCGCATTCGCATACACGCCGGCAAGTACATCGTCGGTCATCACGCCCCAGCCGCGGGGAAGGTTCTCCGTACGGCGCACAGGGAACGGTTTTACTATATCGAACAGGCGGAACAGAAAAAATCCGGCAACGACGATTTTCAGATTCAGGGGTATGAACAACAGCGTCGAGTACATACCGGCGACTTCATCGATGACAATCTTGCCGCTGTCTTTTCCCCAGAATATCTCACACTGTGAGGCGGCCCACACGCCGATGAAATAGAGAACCGGCAGCGATATTGCCATCGCAGCTGCGTTCATGCTCCCTGGCAGAAAAAAATAGAGCACAACGATCAGAAACGATCCGAATGTGCCGCTCGCAAATGGGAAATATCCCGCATAAAAGACGCTCGAAATCAAAATTGCCGCGATTTCGAGTATGTTGTTTGTCCGGCTTTTCAACGATTATCTCATCCCAAAAGAATATACTCTCTTCGGATTCAACGTCCGGGCCTGTTGATTTTGAACCGGACAACATATTTTATCCATGAGTATATAGTAAACACGACCGCCACCGAGAGAAGTCCGTTATAAAAGAGAATATAGTTGCCAATATCGACCCAGAATCCGCAATATTCCGGCGAAAGCGTCATCGCGATCAGCCGTCCGCCGGTAAACACGATAGTCGTAATAACCACTGTAAGCTGAATCCCTGTCTTGAGCTTGGCATCTCCGGAGGTCGCAAGTTCGGTGCCTTTTGCAATTGCAACGATCCGCATGACGGTCACCCATACGTCGCGTATGACAATGACAGCCACAAGCCAGACCGAAACAAGCCCCATTAGCCAGAACTGCATTAACGCACCGAGCACAAGAAATTTGTCCGCGAGAGGATCGAGAAATTTTCCGAGTTTGGTGATTTCCTTTCGTTCGCGGGCGAGTTTGCCGTCATACAGATCAGTCAAAGCCGCGGCCACAAACACAATAAGCGCGATAACGACCGATCTCCATGTTCCTTGTGCAAAGAACCAAAGATAAACCGGCACCAGAAGGATTCTTATGACCGTGAGCAGATTTGCAAGCGTTAGATTACGAATACCCATGTTCTCCATGCAGTACAGTTACTATTTTCATCAAACATCCGGTCAATCGCATTCGCCGAACATATTCATCCTTCCCTCGAGCGACCGTGCCAGCGTGACTTTGTCCGCAAGCTCGATGTCTCCGCCGACCGGAACACCCCGCGCGATTCGAGATACGCGCACTCCCGCTTTTTCAAGCTGCTGGGCGATGAAAGACGCGGTCGCTTCACCCTCCACCGTCGGATTCGTCGCCACAATAACCTCGCGCACCGAACCGTCCAGCCGTTTCAGCAGTTCAGCGAAATGGATATCGTCCGGCCCGATATTGTCGAGCGGTGATAGCGCTCCGCCGAGGACATGATACACACCTCTGTAAACCCCGGCCTTTTCGATGGCGTTCACATCCGAAGGGTTCTCAATGACGCATATCACTGATGTGTCACGTTTCGGATCGGAGCAAATCGCGCACGGGTCGTTTTCGGTTAGATTAAAGCATTCCGAGCAGTACAATATCTTGTTTTTGACATCGTCGATTGCGCGGGCCAGTCCAAGCGCGTCCTCTTTGCTCATTTTCATGACATGGAATGCGAGACGCTGGGCGGTCTTTTTCCCGATACCGGGAAGGCCTGTGAGCTTTTCGACCAAATTTTCAAATACGCCGCTTTTTTCCATACGATTATCCAAGACCCGGGATATTCAGGTTCCCAAGATTTCCCGGCATGAGTTTGCCCATCTCTTCTTCCATGATGCCTTTTGCCTTTTCCATACCGTTATTCACCGCGGCAAGGACCAGATCCTCGAGAAGCTCGATATCCTCAGGATCAACAACTTCCGGGTCGATTTTAATGTCGAGCATTTCCTGACGGCCGTTCACGGTCACCGTCACCATGCCGCCCCCGGCAGTGCCTTCGATCGTTTTTTCACCAATTTCGTTCTGTATATCCAGCATCTGTTTCTGAAGCTTTTGCGCCTGCTTCATCATATCGCCGAAACCTTTCGCCATGTTATTATTTCCTCCAGGATTCAATTGTTTTACCGCCGAACGATTTCATGATTGCACCGATGATCGGT
>CAZCDQ010000074.1:0-9505 GCA_964497605.1 uncultured bacterium | reverse complement strand
GGTTCGCGGATTATGAGTGTGTCAAGTTCGCTTGCCGTTTTTTTTTTACCGCCGTTTTTTTTTACCGTGCATACAAGTTTTACCGGTGTGTCGAGATACGCCCCGATAATCTCTGCGATAGTACCTGCGTTTGTTTCGACGGTTTTTAAATAAAACTCGCTTTCATCGCCGAATGCAAGCGAAAGTTTGCCGTTCTCGAACGATTCCGGCTCGGCGACCAAAAGGGATGGTCCGATGGACGGTTTCATATCACTAACACCGGAAACGATATCGTCCCATGCCTGTC
The DNA here is from genome assembly GCA_964497605.1 of uncultured bacterium. GTDB lineage: Bacteria > Latescibacterota > Latescibacteria > Latescibacterales > Latescibacteraceae > Latescibacter. The sequence continues at coordinate 9,219 of CAZCDQ010000074.1, read as the reverse complement.
TGATCGACTCGATGTCCGCCGATACGCGCAAACGGTCAGTTTCATGCGCGATTATTTTCTTTGTATGTGATAAATCACTCCTATCTTCCTCATCACGGCGCGAGAAACGACCAACACTGGTTTCGGGTGCCGATTGAGAAGTTACAGGAACCGATCTTTCTGGTCTGTGCTGAGGCTCATCCGGCGCAGCCTGCGCGGCGCGGTTGAAACGGTCGAACAGATCCTTGAGCTGTACGGTCGTTTCCATGGAAGCCATACGGGCGAGCGCGACCTCGATCCTGAGCACCGGCATAACCGCATACTGCAGCGAGGATTCAACATCGGTGATATAGCTTATCATGCGGATGACGTCGTGCTGACTGTACCATCCTGACTGTTCAATGAGGCGGGCTTTATAATCGTCCGAAACAAAAACCGTGTCGAGCCCTCCCTCGAACCGCGCATAGAGCAGGTCTCGCAGATGTTCAAGCATTCCCTCGATGAATTCCTTGAGATCGCCGCCCTCGTCGAAAAACGTCCCGAACGTGCCGATAGCACCCTGCACATCGCCGTTGTGACATTGTTCGACAATACTGTAGAATACTTCCTTGTCGGCAATACCGAGCACGTCGTTAACATCGTCCACCGTAATCGTCTTGCCGCGGGAGGCTTTAAGCTGTTCAATGATGCTTTCGGCATCCCGCATAGCGCCGGATGCCCGCCGAGCAATGAGCATGATTGAGGATTCGTCTATATCGATATTGTCTGCGGCGGTAATTTTTTTGAGTTTTACAGAGATATCGTTGACCGAGAGACGGTGAAAGTCGTACCGCTGGCAACGTGAGAGCACAGTCGCCGGGATTTTGTGCGGTTCGGTCGTGGCGAAAACGAACATCACGCTGGGCGGCGGCTCCTCGAGGGTTTTCAGAAGCGCATTGAACGCCGATGCGGACAGCATGTGAACCTCGTCAACTATGTACATCTTATACCGGCATTCAGTCGAATGATAGCCGATATTGGCGATGAGACTCCTCACATCCTCCACAGAGTTGTTGGATGCGCCGTCAAGCTCCTGAATATCAAGCGACGAACCGGACTGAATACCGACACACACCGGGCATTCGTTGCAGGGTTCCTCAGCAGGGCCGTGCTCGCAGTTGAGCGCCTTGGCGAAAATCCGCGCAACCGTAGTCTTGCCGACTCCCCGCGGGCCGCTAAACAGGTAAGCATGTCCAACCTGATTCGACCGTATCGCGCTTTTAAGCGTGTCGGTCACATGCTCTTGACCAATAACATCCCCGAAAAGCTGGGGTCTCCATTTCCGTGCGGTTACAATATACGTCATAATCGATACTGTTGTGCCGTTTTAAAAGTTATGATGTTAAAAAACAGTACATGCCCAATGATCAGCGACACAGAACAGTCCCGTAATTCCCGATTCGAAATTCCTGTGCCCGTATAAATAGGCCGTGCACCCATTCTCAACCCGGTACCGCCAGAGATCCGCATACCCTCGAACTCAAACCAAGTGAATCCGCGGCACACAAACAGAGTTTCCTACCGCTGCTATCTTCCGATCCTGACGGGGTTCAGAATCTGTTTGTTGCGCGGGACCTGATTCTCAACATCCGAGAATATGTTTCAGCTTTGGGATACCGAATATTGTCCGGGAATTAAACCCCGCTATAGCGGATTGCGGGTTACAGGGCACCGCTATCTCCCCGTCTAGCACGGCCATAATATCCTTGGTTTTATTAGCGCCGAAAATTTCACTGCAGCGTACTGTATTTTGATTTTATGCGCGCATAAAACGTAAACTAAAATATAACAGGCGGCGCGTAAAAAAGCAAGCAAATGTAAATCATTGTAATGTCATATATTTGCAGTATCATGGAAAGTAAATGGGGATGTAGGTGTTTGATTAATCAAACACCTACAAAAAATGTTGTTATTTTTCGCGGGTAAGTGTCAGCGGCAATTCACCGCCGCCTTGTTTGAATGTTCCTGCGATTGAATCACCTTTGAGCGTCCCTGTGAACGAGGCACCCGCATCCTCAAGACTCACTGTAAGAATCGACCCGTCAAATGCGATGTCGTCGAGAAACATAGGTTGATTGGTCTGCTGGGGCACATCGAGAAATCCTCTGCGGTCGCCGTCCACATTAGTGAAAAATTCGAATTTCAGCAGAAGGTTTCCCTGGTTTGGGACAGCAAGGGTTCCTTCCCATTTTCCCACCAGTTTGCCGGCCGGTTTCGAGGCCATGTTCATTGTCGAACATGCAGAAACCAACAGAAAAAATGCGAGGAGGATTCCCGGAAACAGCAGTATCTTTGTTTTCATGTTGTATTCTCCAATTTATTAGACAGTTCAGGCAGAATGAATATTTAGAACTTTATACTTCTGGCAAAGAACGAATACAGGTCGATCCCCTCGAACCGCATGCCGATATCAAGGCCGATCCACGAACGTTCCCAGTCGCCGGCGGAACCTTTTTCGCTGAGCGACCACGAGGCATAATCGGAACCGTCGGAAACCTCCGAAATCAGGTAGTTATAGGTCGGTCCGGCAAAAAGCGTGATATCGTCGTTTAGGCTCCATCGTCCGGCGACTCTGAATTTGCCCAGCATATTCTGCTCCGAGGTCCAGAATTCGTCCTCGTTAATATGCTGAACGTTGGCATCGATTTCGAGATACGTCGTATCCGTGATCTCTTTCCTCGAACCTACACCCCAGCCGACCGACCAGCGGGAAGGATAGCCCATCTGTGCGCCGGCGAATAAAAGGTTATGGAAATACTCGGTACCCGAGCGAATACCGGCATTCACAAATTTCGCCTCGCTCACCCAGAGGTCGATGGCGCCTTTCACTCCCTCGACGCAGGAAACAAGCCCGAGCGGTAGACCGCGGTTTTCCTCGGAAACATTCAACGGTGCGATCTGGACGCCTTTTTCAACCGTTTCCGCATAATTGGCAAAACCTGAAATCTGAACGCCGAGCGGTATCGTATCGGAAACATTGGCAATACCCGCCGCCTGAAAGCCGTACAGACCATCCTCGATCACGTTCGCAAATCCCGCGCCCTGTATGCCGTAGGCTTTACCCTCAATGATATTGGCAAATCCCGAGGCCTGTATTCCGGTAATGTAGCCTTCGATTACACTTGCAAAACCGGCAGCCTGAACGCCGTATAGATCGTTTTCGATAACATTCGCAAAACCGCTTCCCTGTATGCCGTGAAATCCGCCCTGGACAACGTTCGCAACACCTGAAACCTGAATGCCGCTTGCCTCATCCTCGATTACATTGGCGAGTCCGGCGCCCTGAATGCCGAAAAAATCGCCCTGAACAACATTGGCAAGCCCGGATGCCTGAATACCTCCGGCGTTGCCCTGGACTACATTCGCAAGATTAGAATACTGGATACCGTGAAAAGCGTGCCCGGCAACATTCGCAAGACCGGCAACCTGAATACCTTTAGTGTCGCTGCCGGTAACATTAGCGAGTCCGCCGATTTGAATGCCAATAAATCGATTCTGAACGACATTGGCAAGACCGCCAACCTGAATGGCTGCGGTATCGTCCTGAACGACATTGGCGACATACGATCCCTGAACGCCGATGAACCTTCCCTCGACAACATTCGCAATTCCGCCGGCCTGAATTCCGCCGCCGTCGCCCAGAACAACATTCGCGGCAAATGCACTCTGAACACCGACAAAGTTTTTCTGGACAACATTAGCAAGTCCGGCACTCTGAATGCCGATATAACTTTCCTGAGAAACATTCGCCAGTCCGGCTCCCTGAATACCAAATCCGCCGCCGGTAACATTTGCAAGGCCCGCGGCCTGAATACCGATAGCATCCTCAGAATAGATATTCCCGCCGAACCCGGCCTCGATACCCCGCAGTTTTGCGGCTTCTCCACTGATAAGATTCAGGGACAGATAGTTGACTATTTTTTCCCGCCCGGCAATCAAATGGCCGAGACTGTTATCTTCGTGGATGGAAATGTTGATCGGCATATGGACATAATCCGACGAACGTGAGCGTTCCTGCGCATAAGCTGGAATCGCAAGCATACATATCAGAATCGCAATAAGCGTTCTCATGCGTTCCTCCCGGGTATTATATGGAAAATCGTTGATTGAGTGTTATCGTTACGTATCTGTTTTTAATATGACGAGGACAGTTTTCATTAAATTTCAATTATTTTTGTTACATGTATATTCGGAAATTAAAAAAGCGGAATGCCGTTTCCGGCTTCCCGCTTTTAAAAAATGAGATGTTACGATATCATCAATCCATTTCCTGATTGATTAAGGTGTCGTAAAATTCGCGGTATTCGTCTTTACGGTCGCTGTTGCGGAGCGCCATTGCGGATCGCGGATGCTCGTTCATCATACCGGTTATAGCGTAGGGAATGATGTATCCCCATTCGATCTTTTCTCTCATCGGAATAAATTCATTCTGGATGAGATCGAGAATTGGACGGATATCGTATTTCGGATTTTTCAGAAAACCGATTAGCAGTTCCAACGTACAGTTTCCGGCAGCTCTTCCGATGCCGAATACGGTGCCGTCAACATAATTGACATCGTGCATGATCGCCTCGATGGTGTTGCTGAACGCCAGCTGTTGGTTATTATGACCGTGAAAACCGACTTCCTTTGATTTGAGAATACCCTTAAATTGTTTAACAAGGTCCTCGGTCGTTTCCTGATATAGCGTCCCGAAACTGTCAACAATATAGACAACATCCACCTTGCATTCCTCTTCAATTTGGTGAAGACCCTCTTCTAACTCGAATGTTCCTGAATCGCGCGAAATCGCCATAATATTGATCGTCGTTTCGTAGCCTAAATCGTGGAAATGGTTCGACATGGCAATCGCTTTGTCAATGTCTTTTACATAGCATGCGGTCCGCACCATATCTATTGGAGAGCTCGATGCCTCTTTCATGGCATCCATATCCACACGGCCGATATCGCCCATAACCGAAAGTTTTGTATTAGACTCGATACCGTCGATCGCTTTAAGAATATCATCATCTTTACAAAATTTCCACGGCCCGTATTCGTCCGGGGAAAACAGTTTGTCGGAATTCCTGTATCCTATTTCCATGTAATCGACACCTGATGCGGCAATTGCTTTATATACTTCCCGGACCAGTTTGTAATCGAAATCATGTTTGTTTATCAGTCCGCCATCGCGGATTGTCGCATCCAACACTTTAATTTGTTCTCTGTACATGACGCTCCTTTTCTTATAAATGCAAACGCTCCATTTTTCATTATTTCGGATGAACCGCGAATAATCTTAATCCGCAGGAAAGCACAATATACAAAATTTTTACTCTAAATAACAACCGATTATGACTTTTTGATTTGTTTTGAGCGGAGAAACCGCATTTCGGATTCATTATAAGTATGAAAAAAAGAGGTAACCGCGCTAACATGAAACCGATTCAATGTGTCCCTGCAATGGTGACATACGTTTTTGTGATGGTAATGAAATTGGAAAGGGCCGTTGATTTTAGAGTGAATAAACGTTCATTCAATAATACAAATCACATACATTGTGATACTATTTTGTAATCTTTTGGATTATTAGTGGTTTGGAATGAACAATAGCAGGGGCGGTAGCAGGGGGCAGTTCGCGAACGGTTTCTACCTCGCAATGTTATCCTTCAACTATCCCCAGCGGTTCGGCTGTTTCCCATTTCCCGCGGGTGAAATCGGGGAAATCCACCGGTCGGCTCTTGTTCGCCACCGAGCGTTCGGTGAGTTCGGCGACCACGCTCCACGATGCTGCATCATAGACATTCATGTCGGTCGGCAGTCCCTCGCGGAGACATTGAATCAGACGGTAATCCTCGATATAGTCCATACCGCCGTGCCCGGCGCCTTTTGCGGCATCTCCGACCTTTTTCCAGAGCGGATGCTCGTATTCGGCGCGGTAGCTGTCAAGCACCTCCCACTGATGCTGCGGACTTCTGCCCTCGATATGAATTCTATCCGGATAACCGCGGAACAGGCCTTTTGTTCCCTGCACCATATTGATCCGGTCGTAAGGCCGCGGTGTGGATGTGTCGTGCACAAGCGTAATGGTCAGCCCGTTGGCGGTCATAATCATACTGACATTGATATCCCCGAGGGCGTATTTCTGTTTCGCACGGGAATCATCCGGGCCGAACAATTTTTCGGCATAGAGATTGAGACCTCGTGAGTTGCTGCTCATGGATACAAGATAATCGAACTTGTCGCCTCGGTTGATATTGATATATTGCGCCACCGGCCCGAGGCCGTGAGTCGGGTAAAGGTTGCCATCGCGGTCGACCGAATGCGCAAGACGCCAGAGTCCCTCGCCCTCGTTCGAGAATTTCACCCCACGGAGATCGTGAAGGTACCCGCATTCGGCGTGCAGGATTTCGCCGAACAGCCCCTTTCTAACCATATTGAGCACCATAAGCTCACTCCGGCCGTAACAGCAGTTCTCCATCATGACACAGTGCTTTTTGTATTTCTCGGCGGTTTCGACCAGTTCCCAGCAGCCATCCATCGTGATCGCCGTAGGCACCTCGGTCGCGGCATGTTTGCCCGCTTTCATGGCGGCTGTGCACACCGGCACATGAAGTTTCCAGGGCGTGGCGGTGTAGACAAGGTCGAGATCCTCGGTGTCGATCATCCGCAGATAGTCGGTGGGGCCGCGGTAGTATCCGGCAGGGCGTTTCTGTCCGGCATCCTCTGTCAGGTTCTGTGCGTTCACTACTTTCTCCGGCACAATGTCGCAGACCGCGGAAATTTCCGCCCCCTCGATTCGAAGCAGATTACGGACATGAGCGGTTCCCATCCCGCCGACGCCGACATATCCGACCCTCACCCGCTCCATCGGCGGTGCGGAAAATGCCATACCCGCCGGTGTTGTGAGACGGTGAAACTGACCCGCGCATCCCGACTGTGTTAGGCCGGCCATTGCCGCGCCGAGACCGCCGAGTGTTCCTGTCCCGAGAAATTTCCGTCTGTTCATTTCGGATGGCATATCGTCCTCCTATTTTGAAAATGCATATGTGTAGATATCGCCTTTCATGAGTTCCGCCAGGCCGTGATAATCGTACCATATACTGAAAGGATAACGCGCATAATGACAGAATACAAGTGATTTTCACTCCCCGTCAAACATTATGCAAACTGTCCGCGGATTGTGCGGTGCGGTTTCCGGGATTGCCAGCGTAACAAGCGGTTCCCGATACATTTTTCGCCAAAACGTACCATACGAGATGAGACAAATTTCGAACGCAATCGCGAATAACATCGCATGAAAAATAACACCAGTGCAAAAAGCACTTGACAAATTGCAGGGGGGGGGGGTATATTAGAGAAAGGATGTGTTATTAGTAATATAAATACAAACATAAGAGCCAATTTCAAAAGTCGGGATATTGCCCGAAAGAGAGCCTTGACATGTTCCCTTCGATAAAGAGATATCTTCGTAAGTCATTGATGCATATAATCCTCCTGTCCTTCGGACATCCCCCCAGTAAAGGGGAATATATTTAGAAATCGGTCGAAGTTTGACTTTTGCAATTGGCTCATAATATAATTATATATCATTAGTAGATTAGTTGTGTTTATAAAACTCAAAAGGGAGGTGGTCGAAATGGTTTGCCAAGATACCGATTTGTACCTACCTTTCGTGAAAGGATTGTGTAAGAAAGGTTGGGGAGAGTATTATCCGGAGGGATTCATCGATGAAAAGCCGTTTTTTTTTATTTGCAGTGTTTCTTTCAATTTTGTTTACATCACACGTCATCGCCGAAGATGCCTGGACCTATATTACCGAAATTGATGGGCAGGAAATTGGGTATATCTTAAGCATGGCATCTGAAGAAGATGGAACTATATGGGTATGTTCTAGTGGCGGTGTTTTCAGATATATAGATCGTATATGGAAAAATGAATCTACGCATTTTGAATATCCTATATATAGTTTAGCTAGACATGTAGCAATATCTCCAAATGGGAATGTGTGGTTTTGTTGCTCCCCAAATATTCTGGTAAAATACGATGGTGAAAACTGGCATTATTATAGCAATCCAAAACTTTCGACAGTATTTGATAAATTGGATGTAGATGCTCAAGACATTGTATGGTGTTGTTCAAACAAAGGGATTTTTCAATTTGATGGAACTGATTGGAAACAATACACAGTGGAAAATGGCCTTGCTAGTAATAATGTATCTCTTGTTACGGTCAGTCCATTAGGTGTTGTTTGGGTCAGATATGGTGATCTTTATAGTCTCGGCAAACTGTCTGGTATTAAACCAAGTTTTTATGGTATATCTCGGTTTGATGGAAGTAAATGGATTACTTTTAATACTGAAAACGGAATAAAAAGTAATCGAGTTGACGACATTGAAATTGGACCGGATGGGACGGTTTATATCAGTTATGGATTGCTGGATGGAGATATTGAACAAGGAATTGCACGATTTGATGGGATTACTTGGAAAACAATTTCCGATACAATTAATGGGGAATTAGAATTTGACAGATCTGGTACATTATGGATAGTACAACTATTTACAGAAGTAATAAAATATAACGGACTTTCGTTTAAATTGTGTACACCAAAACCATCTGAGATACCTCGATACACGCATAAAATGGGATTTGATCAAGATGGAAATGTGTGGTTTAGTGTATTTGATGGAATTATTAAGTATGACATCGATACAGCTGTCCAGTCTGAGGATTTATTAAAACCGAAAGATCTTATATATCTATGTAATTACCCTAATCCTTTCAATTCGTCATCAACCATCGAGTTCAATCTGCAAAAATTTTCAAATACTACACTTTCTGTCTATAATATTAAAGGTCAGAAAGTAGCTATACTTGTTGAGAAAATGTTGTCCCCAGGATTACATTCTATTGTGTTTGATGCAACAGGACTTCCGTCCGGTTTATACTTCATTCGATTGCAATCAGGTAAGATAGTTAAATCAGAGAGGATGCTGTTAATAAAATGACCGTTATAAGGAGTATAATCATGAAAAAGTTTTTTAATTGTTCTATTCGTGTTTTCAATGTTTTATTTTTATTCGACATGTATTTATCAAAAGGGGGTGATAAAAATGGTTTGACAAAAAACCGATTTGAGCCTACCTTTCGTGAAAGGATTATGAGAAAGGTTGGGAGAGTATAAACCGGAGGGATTGTTATGAAAAGCCGTTTTTTATT
>CAZCDQ010000073.1:0-16920 GCA_964497605.1 uncultured bacterium | reverse complement strand
TCATCCTCACAATATAACCCCGGACTTAAGTCCGAGGAATCTTTTGATTGAATTATTTTCGGGCGAAGATGTTCCGCCCGATGTCGATTTCACAACCATTTCACCTATATCGCATCCGATGTCGCGGGCGATTACCGGGCATTTCACAACAAGCATGAACAGTATATTTCGATTTTGCTCGTTGAGCGATTCGTAATTCCCCTGGCCTTTCGATATCACCAGATCGGCATTGTCGAAATAAGCTCGAAATTCATCCGAACAGTCTTCGAGGATGGTGCCCGGCGCATCTGAGCCGTTTTCGACAACAGGAACAATATCTGTTAATCCAACACTCTGAGCGTCGGCAAGCGTCGCATCGTTAATGATCGGCTTACCCCTGACAGCAAATGTTATTTTCTCCGTCGGGAGCAATTCAATGAGAAGCCTGTCAAAGACAATTTCTCCCGCATTATCTCCGAGATAGAGAATCTTCTCCGCTTCTTGAACTGCCTCTTTCATATGTTCGAGACATTCCTTATCAAGCGGTTTATCGGCAGCTTCATCGAATGTTTGACAGATCATCGATTCGTCAAAAGAAGAATTTACTCCCATGTCGATAATATTACCGGCTATCGCATAGCGTACTGCGGTCTCCAAAGGATCATCAGACTGTTCAATGATTGATTTTATATCCGAATACATATGCATCCCGAATGTATTCGACTGTTCTTTTATTTCACGATACGGATCGTCATTGCTTAGTATTTCACGAATCAGCCGATGAATATGACGCCCTTGTTCCGGTGGCGACAAGTAGAAATTCATGTCACTCGTCAAACCGATAACCCGTGAAATTATATCGTCTTGTTTTGCTTTATCGGAACTCAGTAACCGTGAGGCTGAAAGCGCCTGCCGTATAAAGCACTCTATACAATCATAATACGTCTGCATATTCCCTGTTCCTTGAGCTGCAATCATATGCCAAAATTTGAAGAATGATGTGATAAAAATATCGACACATTATCCACCTTTGTCTTCTCATTATATTAATCTTCATAGACTTTTAAACGATCTTAATGATCGCACACATTTTCACCGCTCACCAGCGTTCCATCCGCATACATTTTAACAAGTTCTTCGGGAGTTAATTGGGAAGCACCAACCAAAACGTCGATGCCGTTATCCTTGAACAACTGTTGCGCGCGCGATCCCATACCGCCGGCGATAATAAGCGTTGCCCCTCGCTTGTGCAGCCATGACGGTAAAACACCCGGCTCGTGCATCGGCGGTGTGACTTCTTCTTTCGCAATAATGTTCCCTGTTTCGTCGGTATCGATAATCGAAAATTGTCCGCAATGCCCAAAATGCATTGCGAGTTTACCTTCCGCTAAGGGTATCGCAATTCTCATAGTACTCCCCTTTTTTACCGGACTATCCCCGGTGATATTGTGTTTAACATTTTCTCCGCCCATTATTATTTTTGCAATTTTTTTAAATTCCGCCGCCGGAACTGAATTTGGATCGCTCACCACAAGCGGGATTCCTTCATCGCAGGTACGAACCACATTAGGATCTATCGGCACACGGCCTAAAAACGGAATATCCGTTTCTGCACTGAGTTTTTCACCGCCGCCGGAATCGAAAATATCCACCGCCGTATTGCAATGAGGGCAAACATATCCGCTCATATTCTCGACGATTCCCGCAATGTTCATTCCCAGCTTACGGCAAAATGTGACACTCTTTCTCACATCGTCGATCGATACCCGTTGAGGCGTCGTGACGATGATTGCTTCAGCGCGTTTTCCGATGATCTGTGAAATACTGAGTGGTTCATCACCCGTTCCAGGCGGAGAGTCGACAATGAGATAGTCGAGGTCTCCCCACTGTACATCCGACAGGAATTGTTTAATGATGTTATACTTGAGAGGCCCCCGCCAAATAACCGCGTCATTCTTATTCTCGATGAGGAATCCGACCGAAAGCAGCGAAAGATTTTGGGAATATGCTACCGGTTGGATTGCTCCGCCGTTGTACATAATCCTTTCTTCGTCGCGGCCGAACATGCCAGGTATGCTGGGACCGTGAATATCGATATCGAGCAATCCGACTTTCTTATCCTGCTGCGCCAACTCCGCCGCAATGTTTACCGCGACTGTACTTTTTCCTACACCGCCCTTACCAGACAATACAAGCAGTATGTTTTTAATTTTTTCGAGCCGTGCGTTGATTTCTTTATGATCATTGTGTGCTTCGTCAGCCATAATACATCCTTTATTGGAACGTTTTACTCCAAATCTCACGTATATTTTTCGCTCTCTTCACGTTTCTTCCCAGCGCAGTCGGCAAGCTTGCGAGTAACATTCTCCCACAAAAGTTTTATATCGCGAGCAGCGCCTGTCTCCGTGTATTCGACAACGCTTTTTTGATGAATCATTGCCTCGGTTACCGACCGGTCGTAGCGGATTCTCCCGAGAACATCCAATCCTTTCCCTACCGCGAATCGTTCGATATCACGCGTGATTTCCTCATTGATATCCCATTTATTGACAGCTATGCCAATGGGAATGCTGAAATGCTCGGAAAGCGAGATGATCCGTTTGAGATCGTGTTCGCCGGCTCGGGTCGGCTCACTTACGGCGAGCACCATATCTACCCCTGTTACCGACGCGATTACCGGACAGCCGATACCCGGTGGGCCATCTATCAAAATCGTATCACTCAGTGATTTTTCTGCCAACTCTTTTGCCGCCTCTCTGACAACATGAACAAGTTTTCCCGAGTTTTCCTCCGCCACACCAAGTTTGGCATGAACCATACCACCGTGCTCAGTATCGGAAATAAACCATTGGCCATTCACCGCAGGGTTAAAATCGATGGCATTCTCGGCACAGAACCATGCACATACGCCACACCCCTCGCACGATATTGGATCTATCCGGAATGTTTTCGGATATGTACCGTTCCCGGGACCGTTATAAAAAACAGCATCGAACATACAGAGTTCTTCGCATTTTCCGCATGCAGTACAATGACCGGCTTTGATTACGGCCACACTGCCCCCGGTGAAATTTTCTTTCGACAAAATTTTAGGTTTTAAAACCAGGTGAAGGTCAGGTGCGTCAACATCGCAATCTGCGATAACAGTTTTGTCGGCCAATGCGGCAAACGACGCCGTTATGCTTGTTTTCCCGGTTCCTCCTTTTCCGCTGATTATGGTAAGTTCTTTCATTTTCCGGCCTTCTTCATCAAATTTTCATAGAGTGCGGAAAAACACGTTCTCGCCTCGGGTAATGTTTCGGACGCAATAAGACCATTGGAATACAGTTCTGCTATGCGGCGGTCATCGGGCAGGGTAGCCAATATGTCGATCATGTTTTTCTTACAAAATTCGACGGTTTCCTGCGAGCCAAGGTCGGACCGGTTAATAAAAACGCCATAGGGTATCTTCAGTTTATCGAGAACTTCGACAGTAAGTTTGAAATCGCTCAAACCAAATGGTGTTGGTTCGGTAACAAGAATTACATAATCCGTATTTTTAACCGATTCGATCACCGGACACGATGTTCCCGGCGGGGAATCGATAACTGCAATACCGTTATCGGCAATTTTCTCTTTCGTTTGTTTTATAAGCGGCGGAGACATAATCTGTCCGACATTGAGTTTTCCATGGACGAATAAAACATCCCCGCTTCTGCCAGATTCGATAATTCCGATTTCACGATTTTCAAACGTTATTGCACCGACCGGACAAACCATGAGACATCCGCCGCAAGCATGACACAGTTCCGGGAAAACAACAGCCTTTTCCGCCAAAACCAAAATAGAGCTAAATTGACAAATTTGTGCACACATCCCGCATGAATTACATTTTTTTTCATCGATAACAGGATATCCGACTGTAGCGCTCTTCTTTTCAACAATTTCTGGTTTAAGAAAAATGTGACCGTTCGGTTCCTCTACATCACAATCAACATATGTTACGGAATTACCCTCCGAGGCTATCGTCCAGGCGAGATTTGTCGCGACAGTGGTTTTGCCGGTACCTCCCTTGCCGCTTGCGATGGCAATTTTCATATTTTTTGTCCGTTCAGCGTTTAAGTATGATTAACAAATTTATTTTTTTAAGTGCTTAACGAGTTAACTCCACAAGTACTCGATATAAGCCAGATTTTGGATGATTATTATACGACATATTATTGTTTGCTGTTTGAACTTGATAGGCGCTTTTTTTACATTGTTATCCAATATCATTGAAAGGCACAGGAAGACTTCCCACTCTTCCCGCACCTTTCGATGATAGAAACATCTTTACTCGTCCTTTTCGGTATCGCCGTCTTCCAGTTCACCGATCTGTTTTTTCAGGTCTTTTAATGTCGCTTCAAGGTATGCTGCCTGTTTTTTCAACATTACGATTTCATAATCGGGATCTCCGGCGGTATCAGGAACGACATATCCGGGGGGTATTTGTCCGGGATTGTATGACGGGACTCCGTACGGTGGAACCTGAGCGTTTAAGCCGATCCCCCGCCCAAAACCACGGCCGCCGCCCCGATGCATGCTGCGGAATGGGCCGAACTGTCCAAACCGGTTCATGTATCCCGGTGTTGCATACCCTGCACAATATCCGGCGCGTCTTCCTGTCATCGCACCGAGTCCAAGCGGACCTGTTCTGTCTCCAAACGGCATAATAAGCCTCCTTTACCTATGTAATTTTTATACACTAACTCATGCTTCTTCTTTGTTACCGGATATGATAATTCCGGTTAGCACTCCTGCTGCCAGACCAATACCTATACCTAACGAAATATTTGCCGCAGCATATCCCTTCATCATCCCGACTAATATACCGACTGAACCTCCAATAATAATTCCGACAACGACAAAGAATAGAATTATCTTTTCAGTCGATCCGAGAAAGTTCGAATGCGCTTTCATAATCCTTACCTCCGTATAAATGAATCTTATTGCTCTCATAAACGGAGATTAAAACAAAGGTATTACCGCATAGTATATTTACGTTATTACCAATGGCCTTCCACAGTGGCTTTCTCCGTTTTTTCCAGTTTACCGAGTGAATACTGCTCCAATGTATCCCGAACAGTTCCCGTGGCTCCCGTGTAAACTGTGACATGTGCCAAATTCAATGATGTCAATGCTTTCGGACCAACGTTGCCCGTTATCACCGCGACAACATCCAAATCTTTTACATTTTGGGCGGCCTGAATTCCGGCGCCCTGAACGGCATTGACATTCTGGGTATTATCATACGCGGTGAAATGACCGGTATCTGTTTCGATGGCAATAAAATATTTCGCTCTACCAAATCTCGGGTCGGTTAACGAATCGAGATCTTTCCCCTGAGAACTGATTGCTATTTTCATTTTTATCCCCTCTTATTTCTCATTGGTCTTCTGCTGGACCGATTATTATATCTTCTCCCGCACATACCGCCTCCATACCTGTTCTTTCTGCATCCCGGCATGGTAAATTCCTGACCGGGAACCTCGCCCTTTCTAAAAATGTCGATCAAATGATCGATATTCCCCATTACCCAAGGATAAACGTGGATTCCCCGGGATTCAAGATGCACCGACATCATACTTGAAAGCCCGCCGCACACAAGAACGTTTGCATGAGACGAAATAATATCAGCTATTTTCTGAGGGCTTAAACCTGAAAGCGAGATTTCCTCGCGCGATTCTCCCGCAGGTTCGTCTATACGCACAATTAAAAGACGTTCAGCAGTGTCGAGCACTGGCGAAACATTCTCATGTAACACAGGAAATGCAATTCGCACAATTTTACTCCTCCAACCATAATGAAAGGGCAACAACCATGCCATATTTAATTAGAGTTTTTTATCTACCAATTTATAAGATACTTACAGATATTATTTTCAATTTTTTTGAATGAAAGGATGCGATGAATACGATGCAATATGAGACTATTCGAGTGCTCAATAGTCGCAATATGCTACTATGAAGGTTTCGATATTTCGGTGTTTGAGCGGGGGATACTAATATCGTATTTTTTGATTTTGCGGAAGAGGGTGCTTTTATGAATGCCGAGTTTTCTGGCGGCTGCCAATCTGCTGTAGTTGTTTGCCCGCAGGGATTCAATAATGGCGGCTTTTTCGATCTCGGCAAGTGATTCGGCAGAATCTTTATCATTGTCGTATGTTGCATGAGCGGTTATATGAGATGGAAGATGCTCAAGCTGTATAGTGTTTTCGCTACAGAGGACGAACGCATGCTCCATTGCATTTTCAAGTTCCCGAATATTTCCCGGATAATTATGCTGCATCAATGCGGTCAATGCTTTCCCTGATACTTTTTCGATTTCTTTCGCATGGATTTTATTAAAATGATTGAGAAAATGTTCTATGAGAAGCGGAATATCGTCCTTTCGGTCCCGAAGCGGAGGTATGCTGATTTTTACGACATTAATCCGGTAATAAAGATCATCTCTGAATGAATTATTTTTTACCATCTTATCAAGGTCACGATTGGTTGCCGCGATTATTCGGACATCCGCGTTTACCGGTTCATTCGAGCCAAGCGGTTCAAACGTTTTTTCCTGCAGGAATCTCAGGAGACGCACCTGAAGCGCCGGCGAGATATCTCCAATCTCGTCAAGCATGATTGTTCCGCCCTCTGCGAGGGCAAATCTGCCCGGCTTATCTTTCCGTGCATCGGTAAACGCCCCCGCTTTATATCCGAACAATTCGCTTTCAAGTAGATTATCCGGTAATGCGGCGCAATTTACAACCACAAAATTATTCTTATTTCGAGCACTGAGGTTATGTATAGCGCGTGCAAAAAGTTCTTTACCGGTTCCACTTTCACCTTCTATCAGAACGGTCGTCGGGCTTTCCGCAATTGCCGGCAGGATGTTGATGATATCCTGAATACGGTGGTTTCTGCTTATAATATCTGCAAACGTATATTTACTGCTCAGCTCCCGTTTCAGCTCCTCGACAAGACTGAGATCACGAAATGTTTCAACACCGCCGATTACGTCTCCATGCTCATTCCGCAATAACGCGGTTGAGATACTTACAGGGACTTTCGTGCCGTCATGCCGTAAAAAATAAATCGGTAAATTTGTAACTGATTTCCCGTTATCCATCGTTTGCATAAGAGCACAGTTCTTTTCGCATATGGACGCTCTGAATACATATCGGCACGGTTTTCCGATTGCGTCCTCACGGGGTATTCCGGTAATGATCTCAGCCGCGCGGTTAAACGACGTCACAAGCCACTCACCATTGACAGTAAAAACACCGTCGGTTATGGAATCGAGAATAATATCCTTATCGCTCGTAAGGTGTGATTCCGGTAATTTCGATTTGTTTTTTTTCATAGGACACAATTACCAGCAAATGAATCAGTATCTAATATTTTCACTATCTTCATATGCAATATAAACAATTGCATCTCATAATCAAATCTGTGTTTAAAAAAGTATATCCCGCCCATTGACGAAAAAATTCCACGAGAAATGATTATTAATAAATACAACAAAAGTAATGATTCTATTTTCTTAAAATTATTCCCTTTAATAGATAGAATTCCCCCCGGAGTTTACTCCGGCGTAAATCTCTGGCTAAGCCTCACCCTCCGCCTATGCCGACTTCATCCCTTGTAGGAGGGGGGACTTTTTGATAAGCCGATAAAAAAATTTGTCTCCCCGAAAATGGAGATGTCACAGAGTGACAGAGGGATCTATTCTCGATATCCCGGACTTCAGTCCGAAGTAGTTCATTTTCTACAAACGTTTATCTGGACAACATTTTTCGGGCTTTGAGTGAGAATATTTGTGAATTATCAACGAATTCCTCGACAGCGAAATTATGTTCCGTCAGAAGCTTCCGCATATCATTTTCCTCGGGTATCATGTGTGATACGACAACATGACCTACCTCAAGATGCCGTTTGTTGACTGTTTCTTTGCTCGCAAGATGCTCAATCCACATGACACCGTTCGGCTTTAGCACACGATAGAGTTCCCGCAGCGCTTTAACCCGGTCGCTGAAATGGGGGAACACCTGAAAACACATAGAGATATCGAAATACTCATTCTCCACCGGTATCGAGGTTACCGGGTTTCGGGAAAATTCGATATTACCGTTCAGGTTTCTTTTCCGCGCCAGGCTGATCATGCGTTCGGAAATATCTGAGGCAAGTATTTTTCCGTTTTCACCGATTATTTTGGAAATTATAGAGGTTAATCGTCCTGTTCCGCACCCGGGCTCATATACTTTATCCCCCTCTTTAATGTCCCATTTCGTCAAACACCTCTCAAGCTTGCGCAGTTCCTCTTCGTCAAATTCCTCCATAAATCCTTTATCCGCACAGTCATTGAAAAATTGTGCGATTGCGCTGTCTTTTTCAGTCAACATAGTGAAAGCTCCAACTAATTATTAAAAACAATTGCATTCTATTCATATTTTACATAATTTACTAGTATTAATGTAATACAGTATGAAAGAAATGAAAATATGATATCATTCAATAAAAAAATCTCATGGCATTTTCTGTTTTTTGTTTTCTTTATTTTCATGGTATTGCTTGCTTTATCAATATTGTCATGGGATTATGTTTACAGGCATAAAGGAGTTAATCCCCTTGAAGTCAACAAATGCCCCCTTTGTACTGCATTTAACACATTAAAACTAATAGGTATTATTCTTGCTTCGTCGTTAATATTTTTGGCAATTCTTTTCAACGGTTTTCTTCATTTTAAACCAAGTTTCGTATTATCGAATCATTGTGTACTGTTTTTTTCCCCCCGCTCCCCTCCAATCTTCAGATAATACTCTGCGTTTAATTGCTTATTTGCAATTTTTAACCTAAATAGGGTTTATACTCAGAACACATCGATTTAAAAAACAGAGTAATTTATAAGTAGTCGTGTTTCCCACAACAATTGAATATGTTTATTGTTGATAGTACGTTTTTCGATACTTGTTTGAAAAAAACCAGAGAACATGCGAAAAAACGTTTATGTTTTATGCGCTTACAGGACGATTCTCACAAGTAAAGAAAATTATATACGCATTTTTTTATAATGAATAGAATATGAGGTAAGAATGAATCACATATTTAAATCGACTCTCTTTATTGTTCTTTTCTTTTTCACGATGACTTCGCCGGACGTTCAGTCTCAGCAGAACAGAGCAAGACATGGCAGTGATCAAAATGCTTACGGTCAGTACGAGAGACGTATCGAAGAACTCGAAAAAAGAATTCAGGAACTTGAAGCTGAAAAAAAGGAAGAAAAAAGCATTTCGGAACTCGACGCTTTGCTTCAGGATATCGATTCGGTACAAAACCAAAGCAGCGACGAAGACGACTCGATAAAAAGGGTTTTCAGAAGCGATGCCCGCCAGCAGCAGCAGCTCAATCCCGAAATAAGTTTAACCGGAGATTTCTCAGGGAGTTATACAACCGGCAAGGAAGATTATTTTAACGAACTGGGTAATTTTACTACTGGCCGCAACAAGTTCTTTTTACGCGAGGCCCAACTCAATGTCGTTGCACCGCTTGACCCGTTTACCCGCGGAAAGTTCTTTTTCAGTTTTCCGGGTACAGGCGGAGGCGACTTTGCCGTCGAGGAGGCCTATATGGAATGGCTGAACCTCCCCCTTGGAATGAACCTGAAAATCGGCGAATTCATTACTCAGTTCGGTTCTCTCAACCGGTGGCATGATCACGGTCTTTATCAATACGACCGTCCCCGGGCGCTGACTAATCTCTTCGGAACCGGTAATTTCGGCGGTATCGGTTTCAGCGCGAATTTCCTGCTTCCGCAATTATGGGCGCATGTGAACGAACTCGACATCGAAGTTGTCAGCGGCGGCGACGGTTTCAGTTTCGACGACAGCTATGAAAACGTCATCGGAGTCGCCCATTTGAAAAACTATTATGACGTTACCAACGAATCGTTTTTCGAGCTCGGCGTTTCGGGAGCGTATGGGTATAATGATAAAAAAAACGACCTGCGGACATCACTTACCGGACTTGATATTACCTATAAATGGGTGCCGATCGGACGGTCCAGATACCGTACCACGGAATTTAAAACCGAATTCTATCTCAGCAGCCGCGAGGAACTTTCAGGCAGTTTCGATGGTTTCGGGTTTTACAGTTTTGTGATAAACAAGATCGGGCCAAGATCATGGATCGGGTTACGCTACAGCTATTCTGATATGCCGCCCGACCCGAATGCACCGAATTATTCAGTCCTCAAAGATGCGGACGAGTGGGATATCAGCCCGACATTCGATTTCTGGCAAAGCGAATTCGTCATGATACGTCTGCAATATAGTTTTGTTAAAAGAAGTTACGCAGAAGACGATAACACTTTATATATCCAGACAGTTTGGGCGATGGGGCCGCATAAACACGAAAAATATTAATATTTATGAAAAACATTTTTTCTATGGAGGAACACATGTCTTTACGACGTTTTGCATTTACAGTCACCGGTATGTGCATGATGTACATTTTTTGTACAGGCATTGCATTTGCGCAAAAACATGTTGTCAGTACGTTTTCCGATTACGCCTCGATTGCGAAAGAAATCGGTGGAGAGAAAATTACAACGGATTACCTTTCTCACGGCGCCCAGGACCCTCATTTCGTCGCGCCGAAACCAAGTCTTGCCATGAAACTGAGAGATGCTGATATGTTTATTTGCTCGGGGATGGACCTCGAAATGTGGGCACCGACCCTGCTTGACAAAGCCCGTAACAAAAACATCATGGACGGCGCAGTTGGATTTGTGACAGTCAATCCGGGCATTGACATTCTTGAAAAA
Organism: uncultured bacterium; assembly: GCA_964497605.1. Taxonomy (GTDB): domain Bacteria; phylum Latescibacterota; class Latescibacteria; order Latescibacterales; family Latescibacteraceae; genus Latescibacter. The sequence goes on along the minus strand of CAZCDQ010000073.1, from coordinate 6,117 downwards.
CCGGAAGGCGCGATAAGCCGTACCGAAGGCGATATACATGTGTCCGGCAATCCGCATTTTCATGTCAGTCCCGCAAATTGGAGAACGATATCCGAAAATATTCTCATTGGCCTGAAGAAAATCGATCCCGAAAATGCCGCCTATTACGAGGAACGTCAAAAAGTCTTTGTCGACAAAACTCACCGGAGGTTGTTCGGCGACGAACTGGTCGATCTGCTCGGCGGAGACCGGCTGAACGATTTCCTGCTAAACCACACATTGTTCGAGGTTCTCGAAAAAGAATATCAGGGCGAAAAACTTTTGACGAAACTCGGCGGCTGGCTGAAAGAAGCGCTTCCGTTCAGAGACAAGCAAATCGTCGCCTATCATAAAAACTGGTCTTATCTGGCTGATGTTTTTGGATTACGCATTATCGGATACATCGAACCAAAGCCTGGTATTCCCCCGACGCCGCAGCACGTTCAGACAACAATTAACGTCATCGAAGAAAACGGTGTGGATGTTATGCTTGTCGCAACGTATTTCGAAAAAAGAAAACCGAATACAATCGCGCAGAAAACCGATATTAAGGCGGTATTTCTACCCCTTTCGGTCGATGCGTTTCCGGAACTTGACGACAATTTCAAGCTTGTCGACTACTGGATAAAAAACATCAACGAAGCGATGAATTCGAAAATCAGTTCGCGCATATCCCAATGACATTTAATGGACGGAGCAGTATATGAGTCAGTTTCTTTCATTTTTTCTTGTTCAGAGTTTATTATTGGCTGTCGTTTTGTCCGTTCATACATATTTGGGGATGCACATTATCCGGCGGGGACTTATTTTTTCCGATTTATCACTCGATCAGCTTGCGGCGCTCGGTGTGATTATCGGTCTCGGTTTCGGGATCGAGGGAGGCTCAACCGGTTCTTATTTCGTTTCTTTCGGGGCAACACTCATTGGCGCGATCCTGCTTGCGACAATCAAACCCCGGAAATCGACGATTCCCCGTGAGGCGGTGATTGGCATTATTTACTGCCTCGCACTGGTCGCATCCTTTCTTGTTGCGGATAAAATTTCGGGCGGCGCCGCGTATATCACGCAGACACTTTCGGGAACACTTTTATGGGTAACCTGGCCGCTTATATGGGTGACAATTATTTCCTACGCTCTTATTTCGATATTTCAATATATCTACCGGAAACAGATCATCGGTATCACGGAAAAAGAAGATATTAAAAACGAGAATTTTTGGGATCTTTTGTTTTTTATTTCCCAGGGGATTGTCACGGTTTTGATTGTCCCGATAGCAGGGGTTCTTCTCGCATATTCATTTCTTATGATTCCGGCAGCGATCGGCGTTCTATTTATGCGGGGATGGGGGCACGGATTATTCGTCGGATGGTTAACAGGATTTATTGCATCGCTTATCGGGCTTGTGATGTCATATTTTTTTCACTTACCGTACGGACCAAGCCTTGTCCTTAGTCTGGGTATATTTTTTTTCGGTGCGCTGATTATACACATTATTCGGTCATAATAGATATGTAATATATTCGAAAGGTCGAACCTTATGATGGAAGCTATTGTATTTCTGTTGCCGTCGTTTACCGCATGCCTGGTAATACTGGGTATTTTGGGGTATCTCGGCATGCATGTGCTCGAACGGGAAATCATATTTATCGATATTGCACTCGCTCAGATCGCCGCAACCGGCGCAACGCTGACTCATCTGTTTTCCAAAAATCATTCCCATGACGGCGGCGGGACATTGGAGCGAATTGTTGCGCTGACATTTACGCTTATTGCCGCTGCATTTTTCTCGTTTGTCGCAAAAAAGATTGAGAAAATTTCTCAGGAGACGGTTATCGGCATATCATACGCCATCGCTGCCGCAGGAACGTTATTCTTTCTTGGCCTTGCCGCAGGGGGCGACGTTCATATGGAGGAAATGTTTACCGGAAGCATCCTATGGGCGGAATGGAGCGCAATTATCATGTGCATGGCAATTTATGCAGGTATAGGTATTTTTCATTTTATTCTACGAAAGAATTTTATCGCTATCTCAACGAATTATAAAAAAGCCTCGGAATCCGGCCTCAATGTCGTGCTATGGGATTTCCTGTTTTATGCCTCGATGGGAGTTGTCATCACATTCACCGTTGAAATCACAGGCGTATTATTGACATTCGCATTTCTCATTATACCCGCAACTTTCTCTGCGCTCTTTTTCACAGGCTGGGGTATACGCCTGTTTGTTTCGTGGATGCTTGGTATTGTGGTCTCCATGCTCGGTCTTTTCGTGTCATACCGGTGGGATTTTTCATGCGGCCCGGCGATTGTGGCAATCATGGGGATCATACTGATCGGCGGCACACTATTTAAGATGCTTTTTGAAAAATTCAGGAGAGCGGAGGCGTCAGCATAAGAACGTTTGCCAATGCCGGCATCCAAAGACCGGCATTGGCAAACGCAAATCAGAATCAGAATTACGGTACACCTTGGATATTATAAACATAGATGTCCGATCCTATCTTTCACACCCGGTAATCGACATACGCTTTGTATGATACTCACAAAGCTCGGTTATTTCAATAGCGTTATTTTCCCGGTCGCGCTATGTGCGCCGATTTTAATCTGCGTAATGTACATTCCCGACGGCACAACACTGCCGCGGTCGTCCGTACCGTCCCAAACCGCCGTATGAAACCCTTTATCGCGGAATCCCGAAACAAGTTCACGGATACGCTGACCGTTCACGGAATATATATTGAGCGATGTTTTTCCCTGCATTGGCAACACATATTGAATCGTTGTTTGGGCATTAAATGGATTGGGATAGTTATTAATGTCCACGGCATACTCTTTCGGTGCCGACTGTCTGTCATACGACGCAGGAAAGCCGGTGATATCGATACCAAATCCCGGATTTTCCGTGATTTTCACAAAACCGTATTGGACGATGGTTGTATAGTTATGTTCCACCATATCGTCATACCAATCTTCACGAACATCATAACATTTCTGTACCTGGAAGCTATCCGTGGATAGGCCAACATGAGCCGCGGCAAAGGTTGATACCGGCCCGAGGTTCGTATCGATCACCAGCGCAATACCGTTTTCCATCGCCCAATCGCCAATCTTTTTAGTTTCAATAAGCCCTCCGACATGCGAAATATTCGGCCTGCAGAGCGCCACAGCTTTGGATTCGATCAGTGCTTCATATCCCTCCTTGAGATAAATATCATCGCTTGATAGCAGCGGAGTCGTACAGGATCGGCGAAGCTCCCAATACTTTTCGGGCTCATCAGCCGGAGCCATGTCCGCATACCAAGCGAGGTTGTATTCGTCAAGCGCCTGAGCAATCCGGACATTATCCTCGAATGTAAACGCCGAGAACGAAGTGGTGCCGATCGGATATGTCCATCCCAGCTCCGCTCTAACAGCGCCCATATATTCGCTAAGATATTTGATTCCCGCATCGGTGACATGAATGATCCATCGGGGATTATCATCTAAACTCACTCCCGAGGGAATTTCGATGGCACCGTCGATATGTTTCAGCAAATTAATACCGATATCGACATTGAAAAACGAAACGATATCAACTAATCTCAAAACTCTGAGTGTGTTTCCCATCTCTTCGCCGTCCGTACTCAGAGCTATCTCCGGATATACTCGCGCACTATCTCGGAACTTGCCGCCAAGCATTTGCCATACGGGGATATTCCACGCTTTTCCGGCAAGGTCCCAGCAGGCCATTTCAATTGCAGAAGCCGCAGCCCCCTGAACCGTTCCCGATGCAAGATTTTTTATCTCCTGAAAAACCATGTCCACATGGCACGGATTCAAACCGATAATCGAATCCGCAAGGACCGCCAAATGATCGAGCGAATCCTCATGCTCGATATCCGCCAAACCGTAAATATCCTGGTTGGTCAATATTTTTACTATATACCTCCTGTAATCTTCATGTTCGAGAAGAAGCGTCTCAACATCGGTTATCTGAAGATCGGACGGGATGGAATTTTCGTTTACCTCATTCAATACAGCGCCCGCATCTTCATTTGTTGCAAGCGATCCCACTCCGGCCGCAGCGCCTGCAGATTTTCGTATAAACGATCTGCGATTAAGTTGCTTCCAATTATTTTTCATTTTCTCTATCCTTTTAGCAGTTAAATTTTTCGTTTGACATATCACCGTTATGTCATTTTTCAAATACCTATTGCCGGTTTGCTCCAGAGACGGTCGTGCGAATCGAGATCGTCCCATTCGTCCGAGGGGCCGAAATATTCGGTGCCCGACGACATACGGCTCCGAACCGCATCTTCATCCAGTTCGATACCGAGACCCGGTGAATCCGGAACAGTGACATAACCGTCCTGAACAAACGGTTTTTCCGGTCCGGTAACAAGACCGTCATACCAGGTATCGTCGACGTTATGGTGCTCCATCACAATGAAATTCTTTGTCGCCGCGGCGCAATGCACAGAAGCAAACATGGTAACCGGATTTCCAGCCATGTGCATGGCCATCCCGACACCGTGATCCATCGCATAATCGCCGAGTTTTTTCGTCTCCATAAGCCCGCCGCTTGTTGCGATATCCGGATGACACAGATCGATAGCCTCCTGATCGATAAGCTCTTTGAATCCGGCAGTAAGATAAATATCCTCACCCGTTAGAATCGGCGTTGTGCATAAGTCTTTAATAAGTTTATACTGTTCCGTATACCACCAGGGAACAATATCCTCGATCCAGGCAAGCTGGAACGGTTCAAGCGCCTGCGTCAGTTTGATACCGTCTTCGATGCCGAAATGACCGTAATGGTCTGTCGCAAGCGGAATGTCGTATCCGACGATTTCGCGCACTCCGGCAACGTATTCTGCCATGGCATCGATTCCTTTATCGGTTATCCGTATGCCGGTGAACGGGTGCTCGCGATACGTCCATTCCCAGTCGTTGCTGCCCCACTGTTTATACGGTTGAGTACCTTGTCCGATCGGATATGTTACTGCCCCGTAGAGATCTTCAATGATTCGTATCTGAAGATCCATTTTAAGGTATGTAAAACCGAGATCCATCCGTCCTTTCAGACGATTGCCCATTGTTGTTGGACTTGTGCTCCACGTCGTATCGCAATACACGCGGATTTTATCCCGGTGTTTCCCACCGAGGAGCTGCCAGCATGGTACTCCCCATGCTTTCCCCGCAAGATCGAAACAGGCCATTTCGACAGCGCAAACACCTCCGCCCTGTCGGGCGTGGCCGCCGAATTGTTTGATACGGCGGAATATCTTGTCGATATCGCACGGATTCATCCCAAGGATTCGGCTTTTCAACATAAGAGCATATGTTGCGCTCGCTTGGTCGCGAATCTCTCCATACCCATAGATATCCTGATTTGTATCGATACGGATAAAATGCCGTTTATCGAGGCTGCATGTACGCATATCAGTGATCTCCAACTCAGAGGGAGTCGAGAACGGATTTACGTACGCTCTTATTTCCTCGGCATCAGCATTCGTAACCATACTGCCTGCAGCAACAGCTGCCGATGCAGACGTTGCTTTCGTGAAGAATTTTCTTCGCGACATTGCTGTTTTCTTATTCATGATATCCCCCTATATATTATATTGTTAAATCAAATGCTTCACATCCATCTATTCATATTTCTTGATATAAAAAACGTTAGTTATATAAAATATCTCACCGGCATTATTCATCAATCCCAAAGCAAAAATAACGTCTATCGGGATTATTAAAACTCCGGCTTGATTCATTCGCCACTTTGATGAGAATGGGGAATGCGAAAAATATTAAATGCAAAATACTGGTATAACTCAGATTAGGCACAGCAAACAAAAGGAACCAGCGGGGATTAGACGCTTGTATAGGATTGGGCGACAATATAATTGGTTTACCGTTATGAACCATTCTTCCGGTCTGGAAATTCTTAGTTACTTACATTATGTTGTAATAAAGGAAAGGAGTTTTTTTAGAATTTAAAAAATATTGAGTTGGCTCATAAAACCGTAAGAAATATTATGGTATTTATTATTAACACAATCTCAAAAAAAAAGAATATTTTGATAATGAATACATATTGCAGATCAGTAGTGTCCCAACATTAGT
>CAZCDQ010000072.1:0-17542 GCA_964497605.1 uncultured bacterium | reverse complement strand
CAACGACAACCTAATATTGTCAAACAGTATTTTCAAGAAAAACATGTTCGTTATGTAGCCACATAAATGTAAACAATTTAATGCACCCCGTAGTAAGCGGTAATATTCTTAAATCTTCTAATAATATATGATTTATAAGAAATTCATCACGTTTATATGACTTGCTTAACCTCCATATTATTAGTATTCTTCGATTAAAATAAATATAGCTATCCTCTAAAATCTTCAAACATTCTACGAAAGGGTACTGCCATGAACCGCCGCAACTTCCTACACGCGAACACGCTGGGAGTAATGGGCACGGCAATGACACCTCAGGCCGTTTCCGCTCAAACCACCGACACCATCGATGATCCCGCGAAAAAGCTCGAGATCATCGAGCCGGCGGACATTGTCATTCTCGGCGGCGCCAGGCCGGATGCGCCGCGGCGGTTGCGGCGGGGCGTATGAGCGCGAATAAAATGATTGCGCAGAGAGACAAAGAAGCCCTCACCCTTTGATTCCCTCTCCCGAAACTTCGGGAGAGGGTGCGTTACCGGCATAACGCCAGAATTGTGACTGAACCCGCTATTTGGCTCTCCCTCTCCCGCGTCTTTCGTGGGTGAGGGTGCGAGGTGAGTGAGGGAAAATTGTTTGAACCGCAGCTTGGCACAGATTAACAAATTGCACTGATAAATTCCCGTTGAGCAGGCCCCGTGTCTGCCCGAAAAAAACTCTATCTGGGATGTTAGAATCGTTTCTCTTTCGTGATAAACATTAATCTAAAAATTTTCGTGCGTTTCGTGTTTTTCGTGGTTGAAAAAATAATAAAGGTTTACAATGTCAGATAATACAACACAACATTTCGATATCATTGTCATCGGCGGCGGTCCCGGCGGGTATACCGCGGCGGTCAGCGGCGCACAGGCAGGCCTTTCGGTTGCGCTCATCGAGGAAACCGATCGTCTCGGCGGGATATGCCTGAACTGGGGCTGCATTCCGGCGAAATCGCTTATGAGAAGCGCCGAGGTTTATGAGACCGTCCGTGCGGCGGCCGATTACGGTGTGAGCATATCGGGTGCGGATTTCCGGTGGGTAGATATCATCGCACGGAGCCGCGAAGTGGTGGACCGGTTATCGGGCGGCATCGATTTTCTCATGAAAAAGAACGACATCGCCGTATTCCGCGGCAAAGGCACACTCGAGGGCAGCGGCACAATCCGCATCTCCGGCGATACCGAAACCGTACTCACCGCCGCAGACATCATCCTTGCCACCGGCGCCCATCCGGCAGGCATTCCCGGTGTTACTATCGACCGTGAAACGGTCATCACCTCCCGCGAGGCGATGATATTAGAAAAACGGCCGGAAACGATTGTCATTGCCGGCGGCGGCGCGATCGGTATCGAATTCGCTTATTTTTTTAATGCGTTCGGCACAGACGTTACCCTGCTTGAGGCCGAGGACACGATTCTTCCTGTTGCGGACAGGGAAATAGCGAGACGGCTCAAAAAATCTCTCAAAGACAGCGGTATCACAGTGAAAACATCCGCTGCGGTATCAAAGGCTGAGCCGGGTGACCGCGGCTGTTTGGTAACGTTTACAATTGGCGATGAAACGGAAACGATTGAGGCGGAAAAACTTCTGATTGCGACAGGCTCCCGTGCAAATATCGAAAATATCGGGCTTGAGGCTGCGGGTGTCGATACTGCGGACGGATGGATTACGGTGGATGATATGTGCCGGACATCCGCGGAGCACATATATGCCATCGGCGATTGCATCGGACCGCCGCTTCTGGCGCATGCGGCATCGATGGAGGCTGAATGCGCGGTTGATGCCGTCCTTGGGAATGAATCTGAGGGAACCGTGCAACGCTGCATCCCGAATTGCATCTACGCGAAACCCCAGGTCGCATGGGCGGGGCTAACCGAGCAACAGGCCCGTGATAACGGCGATGATATTGCGGTGGGGAAATACCCGTTTCGGAGCAACGGTCAGGCTGCAGCTATCGGTGAATCGGATGGAATGGTCAAGGCTATCGTCAGCAAAACATCGGGCAACATTCTCGGCCTGCACATCATCGGCCACGGAGCAACCGAAAACATTCAGGAAGCCGCACTCGCCATCGAAAACGGCATTTCCGCACAACGCCTTATAAAAACAGTACACCCGCATCCGTCACTTTCCGAAGCGGTGAAAGAGGCGGTTGCGGGTGCACTTGGTACTTATAACAGCACTTAGAGTTTACTGCATTCTCTGATATTTCAGCACAGCCGACAGGAAATTATAATCGCCGAATATAAGCGAGGTATCTGCACCCATGACATCTGCGCTCTGGAACGATGCATGATCGATGATACCCTGCGAATTCGTGCCTCTGGTCGAATAATTTTCCCAAAGCGACTGAAGGATTTCAACCGCAGCATTGTAATATCTGTCGCGCTCGGCGCCGGGAGGCATGAGCGAACACATCTCGAGAAGCCCGTCCGCAGTCATCGTGGATGCCGAGGCGTCGCGAATGACATTCGGTATATCGGGGTCTTTCATATCCCAGTATGCAGCCTTGTCCGGGGGAAGATTCTCAAGAAAATAATCGGCAAGCACTTTGGCGGTTTCGAGAAATTCGGGGATGTTCGTCTCACGATATGCGATCGCGAAACCGTAGACACCCTCACCCTGCCCACGCGACCATGCGGAATCGCCGCTGAGTCCGCAGAGTGTCGCGTGCTCTATCACCTCGCCGGTATCCGGATCGAGATCGACAACCTGAATCGAGCTGCCGTCCTCGCGGATGCAGGTATGCGCGGTTACTGTCGAATGCTCGATGCACATATCTTTCCAGTCAGCGTCGCCACCGAGATTCGCGCCGATGAACATAAGCTCGATATTCATCATATGGTCGATCAGGATCGGCATTTGCCATTGATCCATGTCATACGCTTTCACAACGCCGACATTCTCGTTATACCGTGATGCGAGCGAACCTGCGGCCTGAATAAGACCGTCTCTATATTTATCCTCGTTCGTCAGACGGTAGGCGTTCCAGTAGCTGTTTACAATACGGTATCCGATATCGGCATCCGAGGTGTTGGAAAGCTGATTTTCCATGCTGTCGGTGAATTTCCTCGCATGGGCCATCCAGGTATTGTCGCCGGTATAATCGTACATCAGCCAGAGACAGCCTGCGAAAAATCCGCTCGCCCACCAGCTATCGTCCATGGTCACCCATTCCCCGGTTTCCTTGTCGACATAGAACGGAAACGCCTCGGGGTTCTGGTTCGAGGCAACCGCTTTTGAGAGCTGATCCGCGGCATAATCGAAAATTTCCTCGACCGGCAACTCGGAGGATGGCTGATCCATTGTCTGCTCCGGTTCGGACTGTCCGCATGAAAATACAAACAGGGCAACAAGCAGAATAATGCACGCACAAAGAACTTTTTTCATAAGAAATCCTTTCGTTAAAGAAATTAAAACTTGATTATTTATTAATCTTTGTGAATTTTATAATTATATAAAAAAATCAACTATGTCAAGATTTATTTGCGATATACATTTCGCTTATCCCATATTACGGCAGCTATTTATATGGCAATAATTTTCCATTCATAAAAAACATCCGGAGGAAAATATGCGTTCACGTTGTATTCTTATTTCAGTATTTCTTATTACGGTGGTATTTCTTTGTGAAACAATTATTATGGCCGAGCAGACCGGCCAACCGTATGTCGGCAATACCGATTCCACAAAGATGATGTCCATCTCAGGTGTGCACGGCGGTGCGGGAAGTATGAAATTCATGGGTCTTTTGGACGGTAAGATGTTCGAGACTAATCTGCTTTATATCCATACCGGGTATATTCCCCCGAATAGCGGTATCGGCGAACACCGTCACGACTCAATCGAGGAAATGTTCTTCGCATTCGGCGCTCCGGCGGAATTCACGATAAACGGCAAAACGGCACGGCTTCCCTCCGGTTCATGCGTACTGAATCCAATGGGATCGTCGCACGGCATCTATAACAGCTCGGACGAGACAATTCTCTGGATCAACATAGCGGTGGCGAAAGAAAAAGGAAAAACGGACGCAACCGATTTCGGGAAAGACCTGTCGAATCAGGAGCTTGAATCCCCCGCACCGTTCCGATGGGCAAATTTCGACAGGTCACTCTGTGACTGGGTCGGCCCCGCCCACGAGGGCAAAGGCCAGATACTGAACCGTCGCCCATGGAAAGACGGCAACATGGAGACGAACTGGGTCAGAATCGGGCACTGCATTCTTCCTCCGGGAACCTCCATCGGGTACCACCAGCACACTGCTACAGAGGAAGTGTATTATGTCATATCGGGGCACGGCAGATCAACTGTAAACGATCACACCTGCGATGTCGGCCCGGGCGACGCGATTCCCTGTACATTGAATGATTCGCACGGCCTCTATAACAATTCGGACGAGGACCTTGAGATTTTCGTGCTTATCGTTGCTATGGAACAGGGAAAATTCGGTGTGAAAAATTGGGGAGATGATTTGTCGGACAGATAGGGTAACTGACTGTAGAAATGAACTCTCCCCGACCCAAGGGTCGGGGTATCACGTTGCCTCGCCTGTGCTCGGCAATACAAGGTAAAGATTCGAATGATATACATCCCACGACGCAAGCATCGGGGAATTCAAGATTAACAAAACAATTATTTATTCTTCAATATTATATTTTTGTAATAATTCGATTATTTAATGACAAATATTATGCCGATAATAGTCAAGATTGCAAAATAATATGGTATGACATATTTTTATCAAACATTTTGCTGCTACCATATAAGTTCACAAAATAAACTATTTATTTTACTTTACCAGAACAACCGCTCGTTGGGATTGTCGCTTTTCGCCCAGTTGAGTCCGATCCGGCTTCGTTTAATCTCAGAGAGATTCCTGACCGGCACAATATCGCCGTTATCGCGGACCTTGTAGATATCGATTTTGTTTATATCGCATTCCCCGAGCCCTTTTTCCTTTGAAATACGGGTGTACCATATTTCGCTCGGATCATGCCCCATGACATAATTACCGACCGCATCGACCTCGTACGGCGAACATCCGGCGATCACCGTATTAACCAGATAATCGTCGCCGATCTCCCACCAGTTATGTTCGTTGCCGTCCATGGCGATGATGCCCTCGATGATGTTGATGTCGGGTTTGATATTCTGTGCATTGTCGAGCCCGCGCTGAATCCAGGATTCCTGACGGAACAGACTGCCGACCTCATTAAGAAATTCCCTCCGCGCTTCGCGTTCTTTTTTTATTTTTCTGAATTTGTCCCAGCCGCCGAGTTTCATATATTTGTTGTAATCGCCGTACTGAGCCTTATTGTCCAACCACCGTTTAAATCCCCTCGCGTGGTGTTTCAGGAAAGATTCCTCAAGCATCTGGATATGGTCTTGGTGAAAGTGACCGTAATCAATTCCGGCGTTATTAGCCTGAAATTCGAGCTGAATTCCCGGCCAGCAGAATTGACCGTACCCTTTCGGTACGCAGCCCTGAAGATTTTTGACTGTCAGGGTGGTCAACGCAGTAAGATGGCATTTCATAGTTGCGATGTTAATAAAAAAGTTATCCTTGTCGAGAATAGGTCGGTAATACGGCACCTGTTTCCAGACCAGGGAATTCCTCGGTCTCGCCCAATTCAACATTTTTTTGTTATAATGTTCGAACCGTTCGTAACCGGCCTCGATCATCATAATTTCCATCGGATCAAACGCGTCGTATACGCCGCCCTGACGGTGATTGATTGCATTGATGGGGCCGTCCCCGCACGCCACATTGGGATTGCCCACATCGCGAAGATGTTCAACCACACCGGCGATAAAATCGGGCGATGAATAGACTCCGTTAGTGCGGTTGAAATAATGTTCCGGCACACCGGTAAAATTCGGTTTTATAAACGTTGAGCCCCCTCTTTGCGTACCTTTCACAAAAAGATGACGGGCGATATTTCGGCCCGATTCGTGAAGCTGCGGCACCGCTTCGGTAAAAAATCCGTCTTTGTCTTTCCGCGCGTCCACATGGGTTTCGAAAATAAAAACTGCATGGGGATTGTTACGAATTTCCGGTCGAACCTCCGGGATGACATTATTCTCTTTCCCCATATCGAGCCGGTAATTTGCCTCCTCGACACCCATACCGCCGCTGGTGGGGAATCCGAACACATTGGGATTATCCAAAACGTCGCACATAGAAAGCGCGCTGATACCCGCGGCAGCGGTAGCGCTATTTTTCATAAATTCTCTTCGTTTCATATCGCTCATCCTTATTTCTTTTATGTTGATAGTACCATTTTTCTCCGTGACTGTAAAATAAAAAATTAAGGGTGTCAGCATTTCCGCTGTCACCCTTAATGAGCCGATCATGCTTTCATTAGATTACTCTGCGGATTCGTTTTCCGGTTCGGCTTTCATCTCGCCGGTGTCGCCCGGGGCCTTATGAGCAATATTGAGCAGCGCAAGACGTTTCGATACCCAGGGGGACACCCCTTTCTTTTCGGCTATATCGGTATATATTGCGGCGGCCTCTTTTTCTTTACCCTGGGCAAGAAGTATCTCGGCGCGGGTAACCGAAGTTACCTGCTCCTGCGCATCCATTTCGATCCCTTCGAGCATAACTTCTGTCGGCGCCGTGTCCTCTGTAACAGACATACTCTCAAGAAGATCGTCTTCTTTCTTTTCCTCCTCGTCCTCATCCAGATCGAGAAAACTTTCCTCATCATCGTCATCCATGCCGATCAGGAACGAACTTTCCTCCTCTTTCACTTCTGATTCTGCTTCCGGTTCTCCGGCAACAGGTTTTTCGGAAGATTCAGGCTCTTCAGCAGAATCCTGCGGCAGCACAAATTCATCTTCCTCCTCCTCTTCCCCACCTGAATCCGAACCGAGATCGTCAAGAGAAAACTCGCTTGTCAGCTTCTCAAACACTTCCTTATCGGTTCCCTCGTCGTCAGTATCGAATGATAACTCCTCGACCGAGGATTTATCCGCCTCAGAAGCTGGTTCCTCAATATCAAAATCGTCACCCAAAAGTTTTGCATAGGATGTATCAGTTTCTCCGTCGTCGGCCGAAGCTTCTTTGGTTTCGGAAGACGGTTCGTCCGGGCTGACACCACTATCACCACCGGACAGATTATCATAAGAAGAATCAGCATCATTGCCAATATTCGCGGCAGTCTCCTCCGCCACCGGTTCGGCGGGCGTTTCTTCGGAGGTTATGTCCTCATTTTTCGGTTCGTGCATCTCAGGCTCTTCGATATCTAAATCGTCATCAAAATCATCGCCTAAAAGGCTGGCATAAGAGGTCTCCGGCTCACCGGCCGTTTCAGCGGATGGTTCGGCAGCTTCGTCATCGCTGTCATCGCCGATAAGGCTTGCATATGAGGAATCAGAATCATCGTCAATATCAAGCGCGATTTCGTCAATCATCGATTCAGCGGAAAAGTCATCCGTTGAGGACTTTTCTTCAGTCTCCTCCGATTCATCGTCCACAAGATCGTCTCTGAGCAGGCTGGCATACGAAACATCCGGATCTCCTTTAGATTCTCCGGATGCCGCCTTATTGGTCGATTCTTCTTCATCACTCACAGAAAACGGCATATCCGCAGTATCGTCCTCATCGAGCGCTTCCGTATCGAATTCGATGCCGCCCGATTCGGTATCCGCTGAGGTATCGTCTGTATCCACCGATTCGCCGGACAAACTGCCGATATCGATATCGTCATCACCGGAATCGTCTGTGTCATCTGAGTCGTCTGATGAAAAATCGTCGATATTCAAATCAGGCACATCATCGCGATTTATCATATCCGGTGAGGCCGTTTCAGCGTCCTCGTCCCGTTCATTTTCTTCGGTGTCCCCGACATCGTCGAGTATACCGGAAAAAACATCATCGTCGCCGCCACTAGCATTTTCATCGCTTTCACTGTCCGAAAAACCGCTCAGAATATCTTCATAACTCGATACCTGTTCATTTTTTTTCTCAGGCTGATTATTTCCGTTTGTCTCGTTCATATATGAAACCCCTGTAATAGAATGACTATTAATAACGGGTATGAAAGTGCTGACATTCATACGGTTGATATAACTTGCTCGTAAGATAATATACTATAAACAGTTAGTTTGTCAACGTTTTTGTTCCCCATATGTATTAAGCATTATACAGCCTGCAGCATAACACCCGAACCGTTCGTACGCAGTGACTGACAACACTTTTGCTTCATAAGTTTATTTTCCGCTGAAAACGAAACCGTCTTTGGTAAACGTCGAACTGCGGATAAATTCAAATTGCTTTCGCCGGCCGAATATTGTAAAATACTGTTTATGAACATTAAACGACTGTCTTTATATTCGGGCGCTCTCAAAGCCCGCGGTACGACTGTGATTATCGACGTGTTCCGTGCATTCACCTGCGAGCCGTTGCTTCATTATTACGGCGCCGCCGAGATTATCCTTGAATCGGATATCGAAACCTGTCTCGCACTGGAGGGGGATTTCATCCGTATCGGAGAAAACAATGAACTTCCCATCGAAGGATTCGATCTCACGAATTCACCATGGCTTATTATGCGGAAAGGGCGCGAGTTTTTTTTCGGGAAACGGATCATTCACCGCACCACATCCGGCGTCTGCGGTGCGGTGAATGCCTTTGAACACTCCGACGAAGTGCTGCTTGCCTCGTTTGTTAACGCCCGCGCAACCGCCGAATACATCAAACGGCGGAATCCCGAACTGATCAGCATTGTCGCAATGGGAATCAGGTCAACGGAAAATGCCGTGGAAGACGATTATTGCGGCGACTATATCGAAAGCATCCTGACCGGCGGTGCGTTCGATTTTTATGAGGCAGCGGGCGCCATACTTTCAAACGAAACCGCTCAAAAGTTTCTCCGCGGCGATAAACCGTATCTTCCTAAGGAAGATCCCGCACTCTGCCTTCAGCGGGATATATTCGATTTTTCGCTCGTGGTGAAAAAAAAGGGAATATGATTGTCAGTGTACGGGCTGATTAGTGATTATTTTCGCGATTCAGTCTGAATTTATTGTCGCAAATGAATATTTATCGTTGACAACTTCGTATTGACATGATAACTTACTTTTTACGAATTTTGAATATTAAGAAAAAACATTCATGCTGTTCATAAAAGGCGCTTATGGCAACCAAGTCCCAAAAGGTAAGGTTATCCGTATTTCTGATAACGTCGGCCACCATTCTCATTCTGTTTTTCGTCGTGCTTGTTGCCAATAAGCTTCTGAAGCGCATGGACACCTATTATATCATCTATGAGGATATCTCAGTGACCGGCCTTGAACCCGGCGCCGCAGTAAAATTACAGGGAGTGCAGGTTGGGCGGGTTTCGAGCCTGTCCGTGATCGACGCGGCATCGATCAGGGTGGAGATCGAGGTCGAGAGGGGAACGCCGATCAAGAAAAATACCGAAGCTATACTCACGCTTGTGGGTATCACCGGTTTGAAATTTATCGAGCTTGCGGGCGGCACCATGAACGCCGAAACGCTCGAGGTCGGCGGGACGATCATCGCCGGACAGGGGATGTTCGAAAACATATCCGGACAGGCGGAGATTATTCTCTCCAAATTGGAGCAGGTGCTGAATAATATCAACCGGATGACCGGCCCCGAGACGGCCGATAATTTTACGACTGCGGTGAGTTCGCTTGCATCGATAAGTTCGCAGATCGATACGCTATTGACCGAAAACCGCGGCGCCATGACGAACACGATGAGCAATCTCAATACGGTGATGGCAAACCTTTCCTCCACTTCGGTGAGGCTCGACAGCACAATGACCGCGATCAATACCGCCATTCAGTCGGGCGAGTTGAAAAAGACAGCGGAGAACATCGAGCATATTTCTCAGACACTGAGCACGCAGCTTGACAGTCTCAAACTGGCTGAAACATCGGAAGAATTGAGAACGCTCCTGAGAAGTACGGACAAGATGATTGTCAATTACGACGCTCTTGCGACACGGGCGCGGGACGATGTATTGCGATCGCTGAGAAATCTCGACGATGCCCTCGACAATCTCAGAGAAGCTACGGACGTTATCCGCGAGAATCCGTCCGTGCTCCTGCGGGGAAGGCGGACAGCCGGCGACAGGATCGAATAACGGGAGAGCCGCATGAAAAACTATAAACTGAAACTGACATTGATCCTCGGCGCCGCGCTCATTGCGGCTTGCAGCTTTGGGAGAATACAGACACGGAACTACTACATCATCAGCTATACGTCGACGCCGAATCCTCCTGCTCATTCCCTGCGTCCTTATCCATATGCAATACAGATCGGCCGATTCGACGTACAGCGCATATTCAACCGCCAGAACATCCTCTACCGTTATTCTCCCCATCAGATACAGTATTACGAAATTCAGCAATGGGCGGTCCGTCCCGACGACATGATCGGGGATATGGTGTTCAAACATTTTGAGGCCTCGGAACTGACAAACCGTGTCGGCATCGATTTCTTCGAAACGTCCGCGGATTTCAGGATTGAGGGATCGGTCGAAGCGCTCGAAAAGCTCGATGCAGGGGATTTATATTTCGCCCATCTCGCCATGTCTTTCAAGATGCTTAGGGTTGCGGACGGCGAACAGGTTTGGAACTATTCGTTTGACCAGCGGAAACAGGTCTTTCAGCCGGAAATGGTCTATACGATCCGCGGATTGTCTTCCATCCTTCAGTCCCAGCTCGATTTTGCGGTCAATCAGATTGATTCGCTTTTTTATTCCATGGAACCCGGAATTGGCGATGAATTTCTCAGCCCTAAAGAGACACAGCCAGACACACCTGCTGCCGACGACGACGGGGTTGATGAATCGGGTTTTGAGATAATTCCGGAGACCAATACGCCGCAAGAGGAACAATGAAACGATTTCACATTATATGCTACGCTATCTGTATTGTTATTGTATTCGGGAGCGCAGCAATATGCACCGCACAGGAAACGACATGGGAAAGTGAGCCGATTTCGACACAGCTCGATATGGACGATACGCTTGTACCCATCGGCAAAGGCGCTGTATTCTGTCCGACTATGACTGATCCCGACAACGAACCGGTCTACGGTGTTCTACAGAACGGCGATATAGTACAGGATGCACGGACCGGCCACAGAATCCCGCTTGCACCGGGAGTTTATACGGTCGTTATCGGCTCCGGAACAATCGATCAGCTTATAAGGAAAACGGTGCGTGTTGAGGAGGGTGCAACCTCGGTGATCAAAGTTGATTGGGGCGGGCTTGTTATCAATGTAATCAATGGTTCCCGCACGCCGGTCCGTGAATATTACGAGTTATTCAGTCTCGACACCGGCGATTCCTACGGCATCGGCCAGGGTGTCGAGGAGGGAATGGACGAACAGATTCTTACCTGGCTCATTCCCCCGGGTCGTTATAAAATCGTCAAAACCGGCGATAATATTAATGCGGTGGTCAATTTTGGTACGATACATGTTCTGCCGGGAGAGCTTGTGCACGCTAATCTTGTGGTCGATGAAGAAACCGGTAATTTCCTCGGATTCGGATATATGACCGATGTCCGGCAGTTCACGGATAGCAAAAGCAATTGGCGAACACGGAGTGAGCTTTCCGGAAACACGCTTCTGCATTATACACCCTCGAGCGAAACAGGCGCCGAAACACAGGCAAGTTTTACCGCCACATTCCAGTGGCTTTCCGACGCTCGATATGAAAACGGCCGCCATATTATCCCCATCTGGGCGAATTTTGAGGAAGGCCTCTCGATGGAGGATGACAGGGTTCTTCGCAAATACATCGACAAAGGCGAAATCCGGATGACCTATATTTACCGGTTTTCGAATCTCATCAGCCCGTATATAAGGATCGGCGCCGAAACCCGTTTTTTCAAAACTTTCCACCGGTTCGAGGAACCCACCGATTACTGGGAGGTCGATGCTGACGGCGACACGACGGATGTTGTAACCGGTGCGGGCGATGTCAAGCTGGGAAGCGCGTTCAGGCCGGCGCTCTTTAAACAGGGATTAGGCATCACCTCGATCATTATCAAAACGCTTCCGGTTAATATCAATATTCGAAGCGGATACGGTGTTAGGCAAACCATAGCAGGGGACGCATATATATTTAACAGCGAAAGGAATATTCTTTCACCGGTTCAGAAAACGAACGTCACGGGTATGGAATTTCTCCTTCTCGGCGACCTTCGTCTCGGAAAGTATATCATTCTGAATTCCGAATTCGATATTCTGATGCCTGAGCGGAACAGAAAGACCTGGCTGTATGACGGCGAGAACAGGCTCAGGCTGAATCTGACAAATAACGTAAGCCTCCTGTTCACCATGGAGTACTGGAAAGACGAGAATGTCGATACCACTCAGACAAGATACCAGACGCTTCTCCGGTTTTCGAAATATTTGTGAGAAACATCATGGAACCGAATCATGACAGTCCTTCTGCACACATTGACGGTAATGTGCTGACCATATCCGGCGAATTATCTGTCCACACTGTCGGAAATCTCGAAAAAATCGTAGCCGGTCTCGGTATCAAATCCGTTTCGATTGTTGACGGCACTGATATTTCATATCTCGACAGTTCGGGCGCATACTATCTCAATAAAATATCGGGAGGAAGCGCCGAATTCCGCGGATTCGGCGAACAGGCGCAGAAACTGCTCGAAATATCGGTGCCCGAACATTACGAGGATCAACCGAAGGAAAAAGCGCCCCGTATGACGCTTGAAAGTTTCGGCGGCCTGATCCTCCGTCAATTCGAGCAAATCACCGAAATTGCGATCCTTATTGTTGACATCCTTTACTGGTCGGCGGTCGGTCTTTTTGACCGTAAGCAATACCGGAAAGGCTCGTTTGTCGAGCAGGCTTTTCTCATCGGTGCGTCGGCGCTGCCTATTGTGGGAACAATCCTGTTTTTGATCGGCGTTATTCTCACACTTCAAAGTTATAATCAGCTTAGGCAGTTCGGAGTGGGCATATACGTTGTTAATATGCTGTCGATCGGCCTCTCACGGGAATTTGCACCGCTTATGACCGCGATCATTATCAGCGGACGAAGCGGATCGGCAATCGCCTCGGAAATCGCGACGATGAAATTCACCGAAGAACTTGACGCCATTAAAACGCTTGGGCTGAATCCCATACGTTTTGTGGTTGTCCCGAAATTCTGGGCGATGTTCATATCGATGCCGCTTTTGACAGTCATGGCTCTGTTTATCGGCCTTTGCGGCGGTTTTCTGGTTACCGTAACCTATATGGGACTGACGCCTGCCTCGTTCATGAATCAGCTTTTTCTGTCGCTGCTGTTCCGTGACATTGCGGCGGGGCTGATAAAATCGGTCTCGTTTGCGGTCATTATCACCATTGTCGGCGCATACCGCGGACTGAATTTCTCCGGAGGTGCGGACGGTGTCGGTAAAGCGACAACAGAATCGGTGGTGACATCGATATTTCTGATCATTGTTATGGATTCCATATGGGGATTGATATTCTATTTCCGGTAATTGGAAAGGCACTGAAGAAAAAGATTTTTCACCGCTCGCCGCACTGTGCGCTGTCACAGCGGGCAAAGTGCGCAGAAAACGCAGAGTGAGCACTAAACTTTTTTATGTCTTCTTTCGGGGGGATGAGGATATATTTACTCATATTAAATGAGAATCGGTTATGCAAAATAATAAAAACATCCTGGAGATTGAGAATCTTCATTCGTGGTACGGCAGCAATCATGTGCTGGACGGCATCAATCTCACGGTGACCGAGGGTGAGATACTGGTCATTCTCGGCACCTCGGGATGCGGAAAATCGACGCTCCTTAAAAATGTCATCCGGCTTTACAAACCCTCTGAGGGCAGTATCCGTCTTCTTGGAAATGAGATGACCGAACTTGAGGAGGAGGTCGAGAATGTCCTTATGAGCGTGGGCGTCATGTATCAGAACGGCGCGCTACTGAACTCACTTACAGTCGGCGAGAATGTCGCCCTTCCCCTCGAGATGCATACATCTCTGCCGCCGGATCTTCGCCGAGAGATTGCCGAATTGAAACTCCGCCAGGTCGAGCTGTTCGACGTCTACAACAAATATCCGAAAGAACTTTCAGGCGGTATGCAGAAACGCGCCGCGGTTGCCCGCGCCATTGTAATGGATCCGGATATTCTTTTGTGCGACGAGCCCTCCGCCGGTCTCGACCCGGTCACCGCACTCGGGGTGGATAAACTCCTGATCACCCTTAACGAAACCCTCGGGATGACGATCGTGGTGGTGACTCATGAGCTTGAAAGTATTAAACGCATCGCCAAACGCATCGGGTTCCTTTATAAAGGCAGAATGTTGTTCAGCGGTACCCTTGACGAGGCTCTGAATTCGGATATTCCCCAAATCCGAGAATTTTTCCTAAAGGACTAAATCTCTCACCTCCATCTTAATTCATCACAATGAATTCGTACTGTGAATATTCATAGCCGAATGGCGTATTTTACCCATTTCAATAACATACTGTATTGCATACATTTACGCAAAGACAAATCCTAAATTCAGGTAAAATAACTTGCAAAATTTCCTTTTTTTTGTTATAATGTTATTCGCGTTTTGCTATAACTATACAATTCCCACATAATAAATACATGATCTTATCCTGCGGTATTTTAGTCAAATTACCGTGCCGGTGTATTTATTTCGAATCACCATAAAAAGAGAGGCTCTGTTTATATGGATATCTTAGACACCCCAATCGAATCAGCTGAAATAACCATCGAAAACACGATTCTCACAGAACTTATCGACGACAAGTCTGTCGATTGGAACCAAACGAAAGTCGTGAAACTCGCAACCGATGTCATTTGCGATTACGGCGAAACGATTGAAAACACCTCAAAATTGATGTTCGGCGCTCCCGAATCGATGCTTCCCTACAAAAAAAAATATATTCGCGAGGCGATTGTCATCCTGCTGAACCTGATGAAAGACAAAAACGCCTGCGAGGATTTTCGCGATGAATGCCCAGAAATTGCGGATTCGATTTTGACCAATAAATATTACAACGCCCTGAGATTGGCGTATGTGAAGCTGGCGCATTTCATACCAGACAAAGAAGCCGAGCTTGCACTGAAAGCGTCGGCGCTATTTAATAACTCGAGGAAAGCCGAGGAAATCGAGGGCATACGCGGCGACCTCAGCTCCGCCTGGTACAAAAAGGCCCGCGACCTTCAGCGGAAAGTCAATGAACATTCCACTGAACTTATGAAAGAAATCGAGGAGAAATACGGCAAAAAAATATTTAACAGTTAGACAGAAACTCTTATTATGATGAGGGGGGATATGGCTTTAAAACATCTTTTTGAACCGATCAAACTCGGTAGTGTTGAAATCCCCAACCGGTGCGCCATGGCGCCGATGGGCGGCGGCCTTTACAGTGTCGACGAAACCTGGCCGCTCCGGAGCATCAGGTATTACGAAGAACGGGCCATCGGCGGCATCGGACTCATTATTACACAATTCACCCGTGTGAACGGCGAGATCGCCTCGGTGCCGATCTCGGGCATCTACGATGACCGGTTCATACCCTCCCATACAAAACTGGTCGAGAAAGTCCATAAGCACGGCACAAAGATAATCCTTCAGATCGCCCTGTCAGGTGGTAAATTCAGCGCAGAAGCTCCCTCCTCAATTTATAGCGAAAATTATGTTGTCAAACCGAGAGCGCTCACAACCGACGAACTGGACGGTCTTGTAGAGGACTTTATCCGCGCCGCGGGACGAGCGGTAAAAGCGGGTTATGACGGTGTCGAGGTGCACGGCGCACACAGCTATCTCATCGGCCAGATGATGTCCCCGGCGCTCAATTTCAGAGAGGACAAATACGGCGGCAGTTTCGAGAACCGCATGAAATTCCCGACCGATATCATCACCGGTATCAAGACCGAATATCCCGATCTGACAGTCGGATTCAAATTCAGCGTCCACGAGGAATTCCCCGGCGGAGTCGATATCCCTTACGGTCAGAAAATCGCGAAACACATCGAATCCCTCGGCATTCATTACCTTCACGCTGCCTCCACTGCCTCAACCATCGAGGTCATGAGCAAATATCCCTCGGTACCGCCTATGTATATACCGCGGAACACGCTCATACCGCTCGCTGAAGCGGTCAAACAGGCCTGCCCGGACACGGTTGTCATCGGTACCGGTTCGATCACAATTCCCGAGGAGGCGGATGAGTTCATCGGAAACGGCGCATGCGACATAGTTGCGATGGGACGAACGCTCCTTGCCGATCCACACTGGGCGAATCACGCCAAAGAAGGGAAACGTGTCACTCCGTGTATTCGGTGTAATGTGTGTTATCATCAGCTCTGGCTCGGCGAGCCGCTGACCTGTTCTCTGAATCCGTATGTCAATAAAGAGGCGGAACAGGATTTGCCGATTCCCGCAAGCAAGAAGAAAGTGATGATTGTCGGCGCCGGACCGGCCGGTATCAGATGTGCGCTGACCGCCTCGAAACGTGGGCACGATGTCACGCTTTACGAAAAACGACCCTATGTCGGCGGCATGGTGTACCCCGGCAGCAGACCCGAATGCAAACGCGACCTGCTTCCGCTTCTCGACTGGTATGAGGGCGAGCTTGCCGACAGCGGTGTGACACTGAAACTCACCACCGAGGTTACCACCGATACGGTTATCGAAGAAGAGCCCGACGCTCTTGTCATCGCAATCGGCGGCGAGCCGGTATTACCCGACATTCCGGGAGTCGACAAACCGCATGTGGTCTCAGCAGTCGAACTCCTCCGGGACATCACAAAATATCCCGGCAAAAAGGCGGTTGTCATCGGCGGCGGCGATGTGGGCTGTGAGACGGCCTGCTATCTCGCCGACAACGGCTACAAGACAACCATTGTCGAAGTCCTGCCGGACCTCATGGAGACGAACATCATGAAGAATGTCAAAGTCCAGATGTTCAATCTCATCGAGGAAAAGGGCATTAACGTTCTCACCGGCACGAAAGCCACAGCATTCATCGACGAGGGTGTCGAGGTGATGCTGCCGAACGGGAAGCTCTGGGGACTTGAGGCGGATGTTGTCGCAGTCGCCATCGGCTACAGGGCCGAGGACAGTATCACACCCTCTGAGAAGATGCAGGTACTGACACAGGAAACACTCGCGTCGATGCTCTCGATGCATGCCGAGGAGGTGCATGTGATCGGCGACTGCGCGGAAGTCGGCGCCATCCGCGGCGCAACCGAATCCGGGGAACGTGTCGGACGATGGTTGTAACTGCATTATCGATACATATTGAATCGGGGAAAGAGGTCTGGAAACGGACCTCTTTTTTTGTGGGGAAATATGTAAATTAATTACTTGACATATATGTATAAATATGTATAATGAAGTAAAAAAAACTAACACCAAAAAGAAATTATTTAATTTTTGAAAAAAACACCATCATTAATATTTAAATTTGAGCCAATTTCAAAAGTCGGGATATTGCCCGAAAGAGAGCCTTGACATGATCTT
>CAZCDQ010000071.1:0-17588 GCA_964497605.1 uncultured bacterium | reverse complement strand
AACCTTATCTCATTGCAACTTAACACTATACAACAACTCGGAAAGTTGAGTTAAATAATTATATACGTGTTCAGTGCAATCGACCAGAATCGACACTTTCACCTTACTTCCGAGAAGACGTGTGTATACGAAAAATCCTTTATTCCCCGCACATGCTGTCAAGATTAACAGCTCGGCGAATAAAAAATATAAAATCTGGAAATCACTTACTGAAGCGCGTGGAATACACAAACATTCCCTGGCAATTGTTTCCGGAGGCAAAATTGTTCGGGAACTCTGCCGAAACCGTAAAGATATCATTCGCACCGCAGTATTTTCATCGCGAAATAACAGAAAACAATCGGAAACGGAGTTTATATACCGATTTTTGGAAATAAATAAAGATATCGATTGTGCCGTGCTGCAGAACGAGTTTTTTCGCGAGATCGATATACTCGGCACGAACTCGCCGCTGCTTATCGTAGACATTCCCACATATATTCATAATAAGCCTAAGACGTATCACAATACGATTGTACCGCTGATACCGTTTCAGGACCCATCGAATGTTGGAGCAGCTGTGCGGACAGCCGCAGCGTTCGGACTGCAGAATATGATAATGCTGAAAGAGTCGGCAACACCATATCATCCAAAAGCTATTCGTGCCTCGGCTGCGCAGGTCTTCGCTATGGATTTTGTCGATGGACCCTCAATATACAATCTTGAAACGATAGATATCCCTGTCGTTGCTCTTTCGCCTGAGGGACAGAATATCGAGGAATTCGAGTTTCCCGATACATGTGCGCTTTTGGCCGGTATTGAGGGCCCGGGACTTCCGGTAAACTTCCGGCCCGATCATACTGTTGCTATCGGCATGCAGCCGGAAGTCGAAAGCCTGAATGCGGCGATATCACTCTCAATTGCGCTGTATGAATGGAGACGTCAAAAACGGCGATAAATAACAATCAATTTCTCTGAGCCGATCATTTATATTGCATATTTTTGACAAATTAAGCATATTATTAATCTGTAAAATAAGTATATCTATATAGTATTCCGGAGAATCGATGCTAAACGATTTTGATAAAATTGTTGTCTATTTGGACGTTGAAACGCTGAAGTTCATGTATATGTCCTATACAAAGAATCGGGAATATCCGGTTATGAAAAAACTGTATTCATTGCTGCATGAAGGATATATAAACGATACTATTGTTACCCCTATTACGTTTAACCATCTGCTGCCGCACATCGATGAAAACACCATCGATTCGGATTATTTGGCGATGATGGGAAGTCTCGGTCAGTTACAGTTTCACCGCCGTTTTACCGTTCGTACTCTTCAGCTTATTCGGATAATAAATCACTTTTTTGAAAAAAAATACAACAAACCGCTCTGGAGAGATGTCTTCTCTGCAAATCCTAACGATAAATATGTGGCCGGTTTCAATCAATACCGTTCCATCAGTATACAGAATGTGTTGAAATCCTACCAACGTGAAAAAAACGCCTCCCGGATATATTTCTTTATAGACAACTATAAAAAAGGAAGAAAATTCGAGGATATTGCCGGTGAGTATTATCACTACATCTGGGATGAGTTTCCCGACCTTATAACACCATATCTGCCGATGGATGGTTCCGCCGAATACAGCATGAATAAATTTCTGGACTATGACGAGATCAATGAAATTCCCGAATATCATCTGATATCGAGTCTGCTGTCTCTCTTGTTCGAGACGTATGGTATTGGAAAAATCGAATCGGGCGAGGAAGACAGCCTGCTTCTTAAAGCCGAAACGGCGGCCGCATATATGCCGTATTGTCACTTCTACGTGACAGAGGTTGAAATTGCCGATATTATCAATATGTGCGGTATAAACCAGTCGTACGATGTCAAAGTCTATGATAATAACGAAAGTTCTCTCTACAAAATGATAAATGAGATTAGATTCAGAGTTGACATGTTAATTGATGAACGAAAACAAAAAACGAACAAAACAATGTTTAAGAAAGGAAAATTCTGATATTCTCTTTTAATGCCGATATTTCCCCTCATACAGAAAACCCCATTTCCGATTCTGCCAATACATGCTGACCGAAATCCTTAAATCTTTTCATCACATTCCTTCACTTGGAAAACTTAAAACCATTATTCGTAATGAACGAACTGCCTCAATATATGGTTTAGGCGGTTCCTCGGCCGCATTTGTCGCATCTGCGCTATTGGCTGATATAGCTCTTAATCCAGAGCGTTCAATACTAGCCGTGCTACCCGAGGAGGAAGATGTCGATACGTTCGGGCATGATGTAATCGACATTATCGGTACCGAATCGGTGTGCCTGTTTCCCGAACGCAATACGATGCCTTACGAACATGTCGACAGCCATGTAGAGATACGATCCCGTCGTGTCGAGACTATCGAAAAGCTTGACAGCGGCTGGAACGGCATTGTCGTCGCCTCAGCTGGTGCGGTGATGGATCCGACCACACCGCCGGGATTGATACGATTGGCAAGCATCTCTGTCGAAACTGGCGCAAAGGTCTATTTTGATGATTTTATACGCTCATTAGTACATAAGGGATTCAAACGTCAGAATACAGTCGATTCGGCCGGACAGATTGCAGTGCGAGGCGGAATTGTCGATGTGTTCCCGTTCGGCAGCGAACAACCGTATCGAGTGGAATTCTGGGGCGATGAAATTGAGTCTATCAGAACATTTTCAACATCTTCGCAACGTTCGATCGATACAATTGCATCATTCACCATTATGCCGCCCGATGAGTTTGTCACCGAAGCCGGTATCGATAAAGGTGATGAACGGAGAATCGCCGAACTTGAAAACTGCAATCATATCGATCTGAGCCGTATCAAAGCCGCTATAGCGGGCGGAGAGCGCCCGAACGGATTAGAGCAGTACCTATATACCGTTTTTGGAAAAATGGCCTCTCTCGGCGCATATTTCGGTCCTGACGATATTGTGATGTTAATCGATCCGGTTGCATGCGCCTATACGCTTGAAAACCGTATGAAACACGTGAATGTTGCCTATGAACGCGAGAAACAGGATTCACCCGATATCCCGCCGCCTGAAAACCTGTATATGACGCCTGGCGAACTTATGGAACAGTGTGATGAATCGATGTCTGTTAAATGCTATTACCTCAAACCTCCCGCGACAGATGCTGTCAATTTTAACATTCGGTCCTCACGGCAGTACCGCGGTAATCTCGATGAATTGAAAAAGGATATTCTTGGTTTTGAAAGAAACCGCAGAATTTGTCACATCGCCTGCGACAATTCGGGGCAAGCGAACCGGCTGAACGAACTTATCGAGGAGATCGAGGATCATTATACAATCGATATCTCGCACATATCGGGCGGTTTCACCGACGAAACGAACGGCATAATGCTGCTGACCGATCACGAGATTTTCGGGCGTAACCGCCGGAAAACAAGATACCGCCGTTATGAGGGAGGCGTTCCGATCCCAGATTACCGTGCAATGTCTCTTGGCGATTTTGTGGTACATATCGATTACGGCATTGGGAGATACATGGGGCTGAAACGAATCACGGCCGGCGGCGCTGAGCGCGACTGTCTCCTTGTTGAATATAAAGGGGACGATAAGGTTTATGTCCCGATTGAGCAGATTACGCGGCTAAAAAAATATACCTCAGACGAGGGAATTGTTCCTGTCGTGAATAAACTCGGCGGCACCGCATGGGAAAAGCTTAAAAAACGCACCAAGAAATCAATACAACGGATGGCGAAAGAACTATTGAGTTTGTATGCCAAACGGAAAGCTTTCGGCGGCCATGCATTCCGTCCCGATGGAAAAATGCTGCGGGCACTCGAAGATTCGTTTATCTATGAAGAAACGCGCGATCAACTGAAAACGTGGAACGAAGTTCGTGCCGATATGGAAAATCCTTCGCCGATGGAACGTCTGATATGCGGCGATGTAGGATTCGGAAAAACTGAAATCGCTGTCAGAGCGGCGTATCTCGCTGTGCTCGACAACAAACAGGTGGCAGTTCTTGCGCCAACGACTATCCTTGCAGAGCAGCACAGCGATACATTCAGTGAGCGGCTAGCTGATTTCCCGGTAAAGATCGAGGTTATTTCCCGTTTCAGAACCCGCGCGGAACAAAAAAAAATATTAACCGATCTTGCCGATGGGAACATCGATATAATAATCGGTACGCACCGGCTGCTCTCGAAAGATGTGCATATAAAGAATCTTGGCCTGCTGGTTGTCGACGAGGAGCAGCAGTTTGGGGTAAAACATAAAGAACGTATCAAATCGATTCAGCAAAAAATCGATGTACTGTCCATGAGCGCGACGCCGATACCCCGGACATTGAATATGTCGCTCCTCGGCGCCCGCGATATATCGTTCATCAATACACCGCCGATCGACAGATTGAGTGTCCACACCGAGGTGCTGCCATTCGAGGAGAAGTATATTGTCGACATGATCATGAAAGAGGTGGACCGCGACGGCCAGGTGTTTTTCGTACATAACCGGGTGAAATCCATTCAACGGATGGCGGATTACCTTCGCCGGCTGATGCCCTCGGTATCCTTCCGCGCAGCCCATGGGCAGATTCACGAACGCGACCTGGAAACCATCATGCACGATTTTTACCATAAAAAGTTTCAGGTACTGGTATCGACCATGATTATTGAAAACGGACTTGATATCCCGAATGTGAATACGATCATAATAAACCGTGCTGACACATTCGGACTATCGCAGCTATACCAACTCCGTGGACGAGTCGGCCGTTCGAGCAGGAAAGCCTATGCGTATCTCCTTGTACCGCCAAAAGTTCCTCTTACGCAAGTCGCGCGGAAACGCCTGCGCTCGATCGAGGAATTCGCCGAAATAGGCAGCGGATTTAATATAGCCATGCGAGATCTCGAACTGCGAGGAGCCGGTAACATTCTCGGAACGCAGCAGACCGGTTTCATCGCCTCGGTGGGATTCGATCTTTACTGCGAACTATTGCAGGAAACAATAGCCGAGCTGAAAGGCGAAAAAGTCGAAAAGCCTCCCGAGGTGGAAGTTCATACAAAACTCGATTCGTTTTTTCCAGACACGTACATACCCGATGCCAAAGAGCGTGTTCTGTTCTACCGCAGACTTGCTGAAACGCTTACTCCCGGAGAAGTGGATATTCTTGAGAAAGAAATTACCGACCGGTTCGGCCGTCCCGAAGAATCTGTGCGCAATCTGCTCGATACTGCTTATATTCGTCATTATGCATCAAAAATCGGCGCGTCGGATATATATTATAATCCAGGAGAATCACGTGTCTATATTCCTGAGGGAATAGATATTTCACGAGATAATATAGCGGATATGGTAAAAAAATCGCCGGTAAGACTGCATTTTTCATTCGACAAGGGCATGGTCATTACGTTTGCACCGCCTGAGGATAATAAAAGCGAATTATCGGGAACAAAAAAGGTGTTGCAGGTATTAGTAACCTAATATATATTTAAAAATAATGACATAACGACGATTTTATGTTGCTATATCTTGAGCCTTTTATGACAAAAAGGCGTTGTTGTTATTGAAAACATTGATTTGGCGGTATATTATGATTATAGGTTTCCGGAGAAATTATGGTGTGGCGGGAATTATTCTTTTATTGGCATTCATACTGTTTTCAGGCTGTTCGCAAAACGACGATTCAGTTGGCAATGAACAGGTGTATGCCAGGGTGAATGGCGTTCTCATCACCGAATCGACTCTGCGGGCACATATTCCACGAGATTTTTACGACCAACTAACCACCGAACACAAACGCAAGATTGTAGAGGAACTGGTTCAAACGGAGCTTCTCTATCAGGAAGCGTTGGCTGAAAGGATCGATAAGGAAGACGAAATTCAGCGGCTTCTTATGAAGTCGAAACAGAATCTGCTCAGCAACGAGTATCTCGAACGCAAACTTGCGGATATCAAACCGCCAAATACCGATGAATTGATGGAGTATTACACGCAACATAAAGACTATTTTACCATCTCGAACACGGAATTCCGTGTCAGATATGCGCTTTTCGATAACAAGGACGATGCGACGGATTTTTTTCGCAGAGTAAAAAATAACGAAAGTTTTTCCGAACTGGCAAAAGAACTTTCGAAACATCCGAGTTCTGTTGCAGGTGGCAATCTCGGCATTGTGAATGAGGACTCAGTTGAACCGAATATCTGGAATATGATAAACACGATCTATTCAAAGGCGGGAATCATGAAAATTTCCGATCCGTTCATGGTTATCGACGGTTGGGGATGTGTTATTGTTGATGAGGTTTACGATCCCGGAACGGTCAAACCATTCGAATATATCCGCGAGCTGGTGACCGACATGTATATGACCGAAAAACGCGAGGAATCAAAAGAGGAATTATTATCACGATTAACTACCTTGGCGGACATCGAATACGAAATTATCAAATGAGGCTATAAATTACTATGAAAAAATTAATATGGTTGTGTTTGTTTTTGACAGTACTAATGAGTATTCCGTTATATTCTGTGGGTCAGGAATTTGTCCATGGCGATAACGAAGTTCTCAAAGATAAAATTGTCGCCGTGGTGGGAGATGAGATCATTCTGTTGTCCGATCTGTGGCAACAGTTAAACAATATGTTGCTTGAACAAGGACAGACTATTGAAAATCTTCCCTCGTCAGTTGTCGAAACAAAGATGAGAGAAGTGCTGCAGGACATGATCAACGAACAGCTCCTTCTTGTCAAAGCAGCGCAGGACTCCATCGAGGTCGATTATCGTCAGGTTGACCTTATCGAACAAGAGCAGCTTAGAAATATCCTGGGGTCTACAACTGAAGAAGACCTTGAGAAATACGGACTCACCATGCAGCAGCTTAGGTATATGATCCGCGAGGATGCGTATAAATTTGTCCTCACCCAAACCCTTTCCGAAAAAATCGGAGCGGCAATCAATGTTACGCCGCAGGAAATGGATGCATGGGTAGCTGCAAACAAAGATTCGATTCCCGAAATGCACGAGGAGTTCAAACTCAGTCATATCCTGCTTTATCCGAAAGTAGCCGAGGAAAGAAAAGCCGAAACGAAAGCAAAACTTCAGGAAATTTTGGACAGAATAAAAAACGGTGAGGATTTTGCCGCACTTGCAAAACAATATTCTGAGGACACGGGTTCTGCACAATACGGTGGTGATGTTGGATATTTTGAACGAGGGATAATGATGCCGGAGTTTGAGGCCGCAGCATTTTCCCTCGAAGAGGGACAAGTGTCCGAAATCATCGAGACAAGCTACGGCTACCATATTGTCAAAACGACAGACATACGGGGCAATGAAGTTAGGGCGTCACACATTCTGCGGCTTCTCACACCGAACGATGAAGATGTCGCACGGATTGTGTCGCAGCTTCAACAGATAAAGGAAGATATCGAATCCGGTAAAACGACATTCGCCGAAGCGGCGAAAGAGTATTCAGAGGATGAGACATCTGCTCCTCTCGGCGGGCAGCTTCAATGGCTGAGAAGAAGCGATGGAATTGCATCGTTTATTGAACAAGCAGAAAAAATTGAAAAGGGGCAGATTTCCGAGCCTTTCAAGAGTGAATTCGGATACCATATTATCAAGCTGGATGATTATAGACCTGCTCATGAAATTAATGTGAGAGACGATAATGCCATGATAAGGTCCTATGTCAGGCAGCAAAAGATATATCAGGAAGTACAGCGGGTTGTGGAACGTCTTAAAGAAGATACATATATAAGCATTCGTCTCGAATAGCTGGCGATACGCTTTCGTATCAGCGGCAAGCGACCTTTTAAATAGTAATATAAATACCTTTCAAATCGGCCCGTGAGGAGAAACATCCTTGATTCGCAGTCAACCGTATGGCGAACTTGCACGGATCTATGACAGAGTTATGGATCATGTGAAATACGATGAATGGGCCGCCTATATTTCGTCGATTTTCCGAAAATACGATGTAGATGTCTCACGCATTCTCGAAGTTGCGTGCGGGACAGGTAATTTTGCCCTGTATCTCAGCGAGCTCGGCTATGATCTGACCTGCTCTGACCTTTCGCCAGAAATGCTCAAAATAGCCGCGGCAAAATTCGAGAGACATAACATCCCCAAAAAGCTGTTTGCTGCGGATATGTCTGCGCTTCCTGTACAGGGCGAATTCGACGCTGTGCTTTGTCTTTACGACTCGGTGAATTATTTGCTCGATACCGAAGATATTATAGAAACGGTAGACAGCATCTATGCGGTACTTCGTACCGGCGGTTTATTCATATTTGATATATGCACAGTGAAAAATTCGAAACTCTATTTTTCCGGAAATTCGATGTACGAAGAATTGGACGATATATCCTATGAAAGAAATTGCAGTTTTAACGATTCAGACTGCATACAGGAAAACGTTTTCATTGTCGATTGTCCTGACAGGAAATTCAGAGAGTGTCATCTGCAGCGGATATATTCACTTGATGAAATGAATGATATTGTGTCAACGACGTCATTTTCCCCTCTCGGTGTATTCAACGACCAGACATTTACAGAGGGATCAGAAGAATCGGAGCGGGTACATTTTGTGCTGAGAAAATAACCGTTTTAAAAGTGTGCCGA
Source organism: uncultured bacterium (assembly GCA_964497605.1). GTDB lineage: Bacteria > Latescibacterota > Latescibacteria > Latescibacterales > Latescibacteraceae > Latescibacter. Next base: position 8,966 of record CAZCDQ010000071.1, on the reverse strand, counting down.
ATGTTCAAAAGATCGGAATGTTTTATCATACACGAACGGATTAAAAAAATATGATAGAATTTGATAATGTCAGTCTTATGATTCACAAGACCCGGATTATAGAGGAAGTCAGCTTTGCGGTGAAAAAGGGAGAGTTTGTTTATCTCGTGGGCCCATCAGGCGCGGGAAAAAGCTCGATATTGCGGCTCATTCACTGCGATCTTTTTCCGACACTCGGTAATGTGATTGTGCAGGGCGATAATACGAAAAACATACCAAAACGAAAAATACCATATCTGCGTCGCTCAATCGGGAACATTTTTCAGGATTATAAACTTTTGAAAAACAAAACCGCCTACGAGAATGTTGCATTCACTCTTGAGGTTACCGGCACGAAACTGAAAATTATTAAACAGAAAACGCTTCAGGCGCTCAATACGGTAGGCATGGCGCACCGTTTGACCCATTTTCCCGGAGACCTTTCCGGCGGGGAATGTCAGCGTGTCGCTATCGCCCGTGCGATTGTTCAGGAGCCGTTTATTCTTCTTGCAGACGAACCGACCGGTGATCTCGATGATGAAAGCTCGTGGGCAATCCTCGGGCTGTTGGAGAAAATAAATTTATCGGGGACCGCGATCCTCATGGCGACACACAAGAATGAATTTGCCGGATTCGGTACATCGCGGATAATAAGAATATCTGACGGGAGGCTCGTCTGACGTGTATGCATTAAGAGAAGCCCTGCTAGGTATATGGCGTACCCGCAATATGACACTAGTGTCAGTTTTGACAATATCGGTTGCTCTTTTAATGCTCGGTTTCGTTGCTATTGCAACCATAAGTGCGAACGGGATTGTAAAAAAGGTCCAGCGTAGTGAGGAAATCAATGTCTATCTCCGCGATGAAATGTCCGATGGTGAAATGCTTGCGCTCAACGAAACAATTCGGTCAAGACAGGAAGTCGAGTCCACGCGAATTATAAGTAAAGAGGACGCAGCAAAAGAATTCAGCGAGATGTTCGGGAATGATCTTATCGAATCGCTCTCGAAAAATCCGCTTCCGCGGTCGATCGTGATCAAAATGGCGGAGGGATACCGCACCTCGGACAGTATGGAGGGGCTTTCTGATAGTATTCGGCAGGCCGATAATGTGGAATCGGTTGAATACGGCCGAGAACTCATGTCGAAACTCGATATTTTTTTTCTGATTTTTATTATTATCGAATCAGTGATTATTGCGGTGGTACTCGGCGCATGCATTTTGATTATTTCCAATACAATATCGCTGACATTGATGGTGCGAAAAGAAGCCATTGAGATTATGAGGCTTGTCGGAGCTACCGAGAATTTCATTCGTGAACCGTTTTATATCGAGGGAATAATTCAGGGTTTGGTATCGGGATGTTTGACATTTCTGTTCCTTTACGGGATCAATATTTGGGTGCGGTATGCAATAACTGAAATCAATCTATACTCCTATATGTTCGGCATAGATGCGTTCAAGACTATGCCGTTTCAGCATGTAATTGCGCTCATCATTCCTGCGGGTGCGTTTCTCGGATTTTTGGGAAGCTATCTTGCGGTCAGGAGGGCGCTGTAGATGATGAAGCATTCTTTTATAAATCATGTCAAACAAAAGGCACAACATCTTTGGCATCAAATTATTGTGACTATATTTGCTGCGCTTATAATGTTTCGTCCTGCAGCAGTTGTACCGCAACAGGATGAATTTTCAGAACGTATAAAAATTATCGAAAGCGAGATAGAAAAATCCGAGCAGGAGCTTGAAAAAGGTACCGAACGGTTGAAAGACCTCAAAGATAAGGAACAGCAAATACTTTCCGAGCTTTCGCTGCAGGATAAAAATATTGAAAATATCAACAATAATCTTATTAAAATTGAACGTGAGGATAAAACACTCAAAGAGAATACCAGAATCGCACAACGGAATTACGATAACGCCATAAAGAATTTCAACAGCCGCGCAGATGTTTTTGAGGAGCGGATACGATCCATCTACAAAAGCCAGAAAATATCACCGCTCGAACTCGTGTTCTCATCGGATTCTATGTCCACGGCGATGCGGAATTTTAAAATGTTCACTGTCCTGGCGAAAGAAGATATTGAGGTTCTCGAAGAATTCCGTGAAAAAACGAGAAATCTGAATATAACACTGAATAAACTGAAATCGGCGCTCAATGCGAATATCGAGCTTGCGCGTATAAAGAAACGAGAGCAGGCGTCACTTGAAAGCAGCAAAGAAAAGCAGCGACGTATATTGAACGAAATTTTAAAAGACGAAAAGCTTCAGGAGGAAACGAACAGTAAACATGAAGAAGATATCGCAAATTCCCGTGCCGAACTGGATCGGTTTATTAGAAACATACAAAAGGAAAACAGAAAGGGCGTTGTTGTTCAGCAACCGTCTCTTGTAGGTTATAATTTTGCTGAACACAAAGGGAAACTGATTTGGCCGGTGAACGGGAGAGTTATCAGTAAATTCGGAACTATGGTCGATTCAAAATCGAAAACGAGAACACAGAACCGCGGTATCGAAATCGAAACGAAAAGCGGAGAAAATGTTTTGGCGGTGGGGGACGGCATTGTGGAAATGACGCAGTATTTTAGAGGCTACGGCAATTTCGTTCTGCTCTCGCATCCCGCAACTCCAAACGATTATTATTCAATTTACGGGCATCTGTCTATGATTCTTGTCAATAAAGGTCAGGTTGTAAGAGCTGGCGAGGCAGTCGGGCTTGCCGGCAGTACCGGCCTCATCGACAACTCCTCATCAAAACTCGTGCTGGAAATCCTTCAGGGGACAAATCCGGTTGATCCTCTTCAATGGCTGAGCCGCGGTAATCAGCAGGCAAGCAGGTGACAAACGCCCGATCAGCCGATTGTCAATTATTAAGCTCGTCATCCCACACAAGAATTCGTCCGCAGTTCTCACAAAAAATAATCTCATTGTTTTTACGGATTTCCTGTATTTTCTGCGGCGGGAGCCGTTTGTGACAACCCTGGCAGGACTCTTTCAAAGGATTGACTGTTGAGACGGCAAGTCCGTTTTTCCCTTTTCTGAGACGTTTATATATGTGGATTGTCCGTGAATCGATTCCATCTAATTCGCGATCGGTTAATTTCCCAAGTTTTTCTATGTCCGATTCGATGGAGTTGAACTTTTTCTGAATTTCATTCGCTTTTTCGGTGTTAGATGCTTTTATTTCTTCAATTTGTTTTTGAAGTTCCTCTTTTTTTGCGGATAATTCGTCCAGGGAGGTCATCAATTCGAGATCCTCGGTCTCAAGCGCATCAATCCGTTCGCGGGCGCTCACGATCTCATGCTGTACAGCGGTATATTCTTTATTTGTTTTAGTGACCAGCAGTCGCTGATCTTTTTGGACAAGCGCTTCACGTTCGGCCTTGATATCGTTTTCAATGATCAGTCTGTTCTTTTCTTTCTCGATAATTTCGGACTCGGTTTTTTCGAGAGCAGTTTCGATATCTGATATTTCTTTTAACAGACTATCACGCTGTTTCGGGTATTCCTGTCTGTTTCTGTCAAGCTCATCGATTTTTAGATCATTTTTCTGAGCCGCCAGCAATTTCATAAGTGCATCTTTCATACATTTCCTCCGAATAATTTATATATTTTTATTTGTTCACCGTATATATCTGAAATGCCGCTGTACCCCTGTCGATAATGCATTCTATACCTGTAAGGGTAGGGGACGATTCGATATGCTTTTTTATCTTTGCGAGTACCGGAAGCTCCGTTCCCCGATGTGTAGCATCGATGAGCGCAATGGTCTCGCGATTTTCAATATAATCGTGATGGCCTATTTCACCAGTTATATATGCATCGGCACCGCTCCGCACTGCCGCCGGGATATTATCAGCGCCGCTTCCGCCCATGACGGCCACCCGGCCGATTTGTGCGCCTGTACCACCGGAAAAGGAAACAGCATTTATTTCGAGCGAAGAACAAACATGTCCAATAAAATCGTTTAGCCGTAACGGTTCAGTCAGATTGCCGACCGCGCCATACCCGAACGAAGATTCTTTCCCGTGCAGCGGAATAATGTCGTATGCCATTTCTTCGTAGGGATGAACGGCTTTAACCCGAGTGATAACCTCCTGTATAAACATCGCAGGGACCAGCATTTCAATACGGTCTTCATCGGTCCGAGAAAACTTGCCTTTCGTACCCTCGTACGGAGAAGCATTTTCTGAGGGGATATATGTACCCGATCCCCGTGACACGAATGAACAGCGAGCGTAATTACCGATATCACCGGCTCCTGCCTGTCCTGCAGTCTCACGGACAGCATTAGTAAACTCCGGGGGACAGAATGTAACAAACTTGAACCGTTCGCCGTTTCCCTCAGTAAGCGGTTGAATGTCGGCCAGCCCGAGTGTTTCCGCAAGCGCATAACTGACACCGTCAAACGCCTGATCGAGATTCGTATGGGACGCATACAGCGCTATGTTTTCTTTAAGCGCTCGACGAATTACCGTTAACGAAAGATCGGTTCCCGCAAGCGTTTTCAGCGGCTTGAAAATCGACGGGTGATGAGAGACAATGACCGAGGCGCCGTGTTTTATTGCATGATCGATCGTTTTCTCAGTTACATCGAGGGCAGCTACTATCGAGGTGATCTGCATTTCGGGAGAACCGGTCAGCAATCCGGGATTATCCCAGTCTTCAGCAAGTCCGGCGGGCGCCCACTTTTCCATGGTTTCGATCACATCGCCCACAATTGCCATTCCTACACCCCGTTATGTAATAAAAAAGAGTGCATTTTTTATATGCACTCTTTTATTTTGTTGAGTTTATATGCATGATTGCTGAGATTTCGGATAAACTTTTCCCATGCAGAACATGTATTTGAAAAAAAAGCAAAATCAAAACTGCCTCCATAAAAAATATTATTTATCCGAAATTTTCGCTCATATACTATCCGTAAGGGTTTACCGAACTGTTCAGTGGTGGGCCCACAAGGATTTGAACCTTGGACCAACCGGTTATGAGCCGGTGGCTCTGACCACTGAGCTATGGGCCCGCAAATCCAGATTCTCAATATATAAAATTCATTCGAAAAAATCAACAGCGATTTCGTCGTGCACTAGGGTTTTCAGGAAAACGGTGTATTTCGTTTCTGAAAGGTTTCGATAGTGGATACCTTATTTGGTGAGGAGGCGTATTCGCGAAAATAATGCTTTCATAATCGGTAAATTAAATATAAATTGTAGTTTCGAGCACATTATTACAAAAAATAATTCCGATATACGGACAATGAACACGAAAGAACAGAAACGCATAATACGCCGAAACATTAAAGCAAATCGCACCTCAATGTCGATGGGTGAATATAGAAAGAAGAGCCAATCTATTATAAAACGGTGCATCGATCTTGAGGAATGGCAATACGCGAAAACGGTGCATGTCTATGTATCGAGTGTCAACAACGAGGTCGAGACGCTGGGGCTAATTTATATGATGTTCGATGCCGGCAAAACGGTGGTTGTACCGCGATGCAACACGGGCTGCCGTTCGACATTTAACCTCCGCATTCGGTCGTTCGAAGAGCTTTCCCTGTCTACTTTCGGTATTATGGAACCTGCGTACGATGCCGGACGTGAGGTTCCGGCGGATCAGTTCGATATTGTGCTCGTACCGCTTCTCGCATTCGATCGCTACGGCCGGAGAGTCGGTTTCGGAGGCGGATACTACGACGATCTGCTCGGTAAGTGCGCGTGTGTGAAAGTCGGTCTCGCGTATTCGTTTCAGGAAATCGATAAGGTCCCTGTCGAACAGCATGATATTCCTCTTGATATAATTGTAACTGAAAAGGAAACCATAAGGATTCTACATGAAAGATAGCCCGCTTATAGAAAATCTCCGCGAGGGAGAGGAATTTAGAGGTTTTTATGTACTTAGACGCTGTGAGTTCAAGGAGTACGAGGGCGGAACGCGTCTCGATATCGATCTCGGAGATAAAACGTCCCATGTCCCCGGTGTTATCTGGGACAATGCACAGGAAGTAAAAGAGACACTTGCGAAAGGTGACGTTGTTAAAGTAAAAGGGCGGTTGCTGACATACCGCGGAAAACCGCAGGCGCGGATCGACAAAATCCGTCCCGCGGAGACAGGCGAGTACGATCCCGATTCTTTTGTGCCCGCGACGCAGAAAGACGTTTCCGCGCTTCTGGCTAAAGCCGACGAACTGATAGGAAGCCTGAAAGACTCACATCTGAATGCTCTCGGCAGACTGATATTCGAAAACGAGCAGTTCAGGGCGGAATTTGTGCGGGCTGCCGGAGGAAAGAAATGGCACCATCGTTATATCGGCGGCCTACTTGAACATGCGGTCGGTGTTGCCGGAATTTGCGATTTTATTGCAACGCAGCATCCCGGATTGAACCGCGACCTGCTCGTACTCGCCGCCCTGCTGCATGATGCCGGAAAAATCAAGGAATACGGGGTGACGACCATGATCGATTATACTGATGAGGGTCGTCTTGTCGGTCATATTGTCCTTGGCGAGCGGTTCGTTGCCAACATGTGCGACCGTGTGGACGGTTTCCCGTCGAAACTGAAAATGCTGCTCAGTCATCTCATGCTTTCGCACCATGGATTCAAACAATTCAGCACGCCGGTCGAACCTATGATCCCCGAGGGATTCGTGCTGTATTACGCTGACGAGATAGACTCAAAATTGAACGCGCTCGAACGAATTTCCGACGAGACACGGAAATCGGGAGAGACATGGAGCGAGTATGTAAACCTGCTCGGACGGTTTATCTATGTGGACAATGATCGTGGGGAATGACCGCAGCGAGACTCATATAATCGCCTTAAAAGCATCACCGACTATCATGCGGTCGCGTTTGAACCGTCTTATCGCTATAAGAAACAGCATACAATCCGCACACAGCAAAATCCCCACAGTAACCACAACGGTTGTATTCAGCCCGACATTCCGAAAGAAATCTTCCGCGCCGTCGATGAGCGAATAAGGCGCAAACTGGGCGATAATTGAGGGCGAAAAGAGCACCGCGAACATGAACAGACCGAGCGTCTGTTGAGCCTGACGGACAGTCGCTGCGCGGAGCGATACAAGTGTCCCAACATTCGCGGCGGTGCTTGCGGTCAATATGCCGCATACCAAGCCCCAGAATAAGATGTTACCAGTAAACATTATCAATCCGCCGCCGCGATGCAGTATATTAACCGTGATCAATCCCAAAAAAACGATGCATATGGTGACCAGTAAAGCGTAACATATTGCGGCTGATATCTTTCCCGTCAGAATCGACTGCTCGGAAAGGCGCGTCGCAAGGAGCGTTTCGAGGGTGTGACGTTCACGTTCCCCGGCGAAAGAATCGGCGATAAGTGCGGAAATCAGCATGAACGGCACAATGATCCACACAAGCAGTGAAAACGGCGAGGTCGTCCAGCTTTCGGCGAATTGGGTCGGAAATATCACTCCAAACAGAAACGCCGGCACAACCATAACAATAAGCGATTCAACCTTTGTTCCGCGGAGGAAAAGGATTTCCCTGAATTCTTTCCAAAATACCGTAGCAATATCAGTGATCACTCCTTTTTCTCCTCCTCGGTCATGATGTTCAGAAAGACATCCTCGAGGGTTGCTTTTTCGCGGATTATTTCTTCGATAGTAAGATTATGGTGAATAAGCAACTCAATGATAGCGTTCATGTTGGCGTTATCGTTTAAATCGATATGTAAGGCATTATAGGTGAAAAACGCTTCGGCGACATCGTCATTCGATTTCAGCTTTCTGATAATACGCACAATGGATTCCGGGGAGTTAGGAGGCTTGCCAAGTGTGATTCGTACCTGTCGGCGGCTGCGCTGCTGTTTCAACATATCCGTTTGTCCGGCCGCTACCAGCTTTCCTTTGTTGATGACCGCAACGCGGTTACAGATTTTATCCGCCTCGGTCAGGTTGTGTGTTGTCAGAAACACAGTCATTCCGCTGTTCGATGCAAGCCCGGCAATGTCCTCGCGAAGACGTGCCGACGCAACCGGATCGAGCCCGGCGGTCGGTTCGTCCAGAAATATCAGACGAGGATTATGCAGCATCGCTCGTGCAACCGCAAGTTTCTGTTTCATACCGCGGCTAAAAGCGCCAACTTTATCGTTCCGGCGTTCGTCAAGCTCAAAATGTTCAAGCAGTGACCTAATACGATTATTCCGCTCGAAAGCGGGTATTCTCCAGATTCTACCGTAGAATTCGAGATTTTCAAGTGCGGTCAGGCGTTCATAGAGTCCGTGATATTCAAGCAGTGCGCCGGTATGACTGCGGATGAAATCGGCATCTTCGGCGACGTTTTTGCCGAGAACCTCGACCGTGCCTGCGGTGGGTGAAAGCAGTCCGAGGAGCAGCCGAATCGTGGTGGTTTTTCCAGCGCCGTTCGGTCCGAGAAATCCGAAAACGATTCCCGGCGGTATTTCAAGAGATAGACCGTCCAACGCGCGGACACTCCCGAATTTGCGGATAAGGTTGTCTATTTTTATTATGAACTCGGTCATACGGAAATTTAAGATTAATTTATTGTAATTTTTTTAAAAACTTTATATGTTAAAATAATCCATATAATATTCATATACAAGCACAAGGCGATATATTGGCAAATAAAACCTTTGACTAAATCGAATGTGTAAATTATACATTAACTCTTTGATTTAAAAAACGGTTGTGTGTTGATTCTAAATTGTTATCCAGTGAGATTATATAAAGAGTATTACGGTGTTTCGGTATGAACGAATCGTATTTCAAAACAGAATATCTCCATATCACGATAATTGTCATTTTTTGTCTTGCAACTATTGCCGTTGCTTATTTCCTGACAGGTGTTGTTTCCGCGCAGCAGACAGAATCCGACAAGCTTATGTCTGAAGTCATAACTGTCCGGTTAAATTCTGAGTTCTAATTGCAGTTGAGGTTTTTTACGTTTAAC
>CAZCDQ010000070.1:13334-17685 GCA_964497605.1 uncultured bacterium | reverse complement strand
TAATCTCGTTTGAGGCGCCGATGGTGAATGTCACGAGCTGTTCAGCGGTATTCGCGGCGAATACGTTGAACGACAACACAGCAAAAGCTGCAACAATCACTAAGACCGTAAGTACTTTTTTCATTGTATTACCCTTTCTTTTAAACTACAAATTATTATTACCATTCCCCCGTAATTAACTTGTCGGTAAATATCGAGAATACTTGAGATTAAGACAACCACTGTTGAATGGTCACCCAATGGTCATATATTATAACCATTATGATTATGCTTAATTATTTTTTAACAATTTGTTATTACTTATATTAAGTTAATTATATGGGGATTTGGCGGCGGAACATATGCGGGTTATTCAGCTATTGAAGCTGTTTCAGGTAGGAGGTGAGGTTGACATTTTTGTTTTGGATTTCCAGTTTTTTTCTGATATTTTTCCGGTGATTTTCTATGGTACGGTTTGAGATATTCAGCAGGCTGGCAATTTCTTTATTCATCAAACCTTTTTTAATCATATTGCATATTTCTATTTCACGGGATGTCAGTTTATATTGCACTTTTGTTATTTCACTTCCGTATGAGGATGTCAAGTTTTCGATAATATTCTCTAGAAGTTCGACATATTCCGTTGATTCTCTGTTAAGTTTCATTCGTTCAAGAATAGGCATGACGATTTTTTGAACATTTACCATGATATTGTCTTTAATGATCTTCTTCTCGACCTCGATCTGTTCGATAATCTCCCGTAGGGCGAGTGTTTTCTGTTCCAGGGCTGCTTTCTGGGTTTTGAGCTTCTCTTCAGACAATTTCAAGGTGTTTTCGATTTTTTTACGGTCGGTTATATCCCGTGAGATACCAACTGTTCCAATAACTTCTTCATTATCGGTGATAATCGGCGATTTAATGGTTTCGAGCAGGATTTCTTTCCCGCTGGCGTCAACAATTTTTTCCTCTATTCTCATTTGCTTCCGCGAGTTCATGACTTCGAGATCGTCTTTTACGAATGCGTCAGCTTTCTCTTTTCCGAAACACATTTCGCACGTTTCCTGTTCAAGTTTTTCCTGATCTATACCGACAGTTTCCGCAAAAGCGCGGTTGACCGCTATAAAACGCGATTCGGCGTCTTTTAGCCATGTCATATCGGGGATGTTATTGATAAGGGAGTCGAGTTCCATATTCTTTCGCGCTAACTTGTCCTCCATGATCTTGCTGTCTGTAATATCATGGAGAATACCGTTGACGCCGGTTATCTCTCCCTCCTCATTCCTCTGGATTTTACCGTTATCCTCGATATATCTGATGTTGCCGTCTTTATCTTTAATTCTGAATCTTGTCGGAAATTCTTTACCTTCGGTTACAGTCGTACGGTAATGATCAAGAACCATCCCCCTATCCTCGGGCAGAACAAAATCAAGAAATAAATGACCGACGATTTCATCATAGGTAAAACCGTAACGGCCGATCTGCGGCCCCACGAACGTTACAATCCCATCTCTATTAAGCGCATATATAACCTCGCTGATGCTTTCGGTCAGCGAGTGATATTTTTTTTCGCTTTTTTGGACTGCGTCATTTGCCAACCATCGCTGCAGCGCGATGGAGCTTTCATTGCAGATCGCCTCGATAAGTTCAAAATCGAGCGGTTTCGTGTTTTTGAATGTGATAATGATTATCGTACCGTATACTTTTTCCTTTTGTGTTAGACCGTGCCCGTAAATATCGGCGACATTAAGCAACGATTCGAACTGTTTACAGACCGATTTCGACATATTGCCAAATGTTAATTCATACAATCCGCCCTCAATACGCGATAAACGGCTTGATTTCATCGGCATCTTTTGTTTCTCGGTTACCGAATACTTTATCTCAAGTGGATGTTTCCCAAGGAATTTGATGACTTTTTCAAGACGCCGGCCGATCCCCGCGAAATATTTTGTTGTCATGACATTGGAGTCATTTTCGAATATGTTAATGAAAATTAATGCGTTATCGGTTATCTCGACCAGTTTATCTCCGATTGATTTGTAAATATCCTCATATTGCGACAGTTTGACGTAATCGGTTGAGGTTTTCGCGAGAAATTCGATACGTTTGATCTGCTCGCGGACTTCCTTTTCCGCCTTAATTCGCTCGTCAATCTCCTTTGTGAGGCTTTCATTAACCCTTTTCAGTTCTGCCGTTCGTTCCTCCACTCTGATTTCAAGATCGCGGTGGGCTTTGATGAGTTCTTCCTCGGATTGCTTCTGTTTCGTTATGTCGCGCTGATAGACCACAATATAATCGGATTCCTCGGAATCATTGTAGACAGCGATCGCAGAACAGTCACTTATCATAATGGAGCCGTCCTTGTTTACAAATTCTATCTCTGTACGCCGATCCCGTTTTCCTTTCAAATAATGTAATTCCATCTCGAAAATATTTTTCGAGGCAGGAGTGAAAAATTCGGAAAGTTTATGGCCGATCAGCTCATGTTCCGAAAAACCTGATTTCAATATTGTTGCCGGATTGGTCTGCAAAATGAAACCTTTATTATCGAGGATATGAATAAACTCTGTTGCGGATTCGAAAAGTGACCGGAATTTCTGTTCGCTTTTCTGGAGGGTTATTTCGGCGTTTTTCCGTTCGGTAATATTTTCCGAGATGATGATCGCGCCCTCACTAAACGGTGAGATCGTGATCGAAATATACTTTTCGCCGTATTTCAATTCTGGAAATTTCATCACTTTGCCCGTGGCGATGCTTTCCATAAGATTGGCATGCATATCGATCTCATATTTTGCCGCATAATCCTTATACATCACATCGCCGAGATTAGGCAGCCTGTCGCCGGATATTTTTTTTGCCTGGTTAGACCGCACGATTCTGCCCTCGAGATCGACAATGATCGTTTCTGCAGGATTATACTGAAACAGCGCAAAATTGAATGCCTCGCGTTTTTTTAGGATCTCATCTGTACGTTTTCGTTCGGTAATATCTCTTCCGGTCGCCTGTAATCCCAAATATGCCCCCGTTTCGTCAAATAACGGCGATGCATTCCACTCGACATCCCGCCAACCGTTGGGGGTGTTCTGACGATTAAGAAAGCCTTTTATGATTTTCTTGCTTTTATTTGCTTTTCGAATAGCCGAAACTGTTTTTTCAATATCATCGGGATGAATGTGGTAGTCGAACGATTTTCCCATTAGTTCTTCCCTGGATTTTCCCCAAAAATCACATGCAACATCGTTAAGAAACGTCCATTCGCCTTTTTTATTGGTGTGTACGATTATATCGCCGGTCAGATTGGTTATGGCAAGATAATCGTCTTTGGCCTTTTTTTCGGTTTTCCGGATTTCATCTACAATATTAGTTTTGATTCCGGCTTTAGGGGATTTTGTTTTTGTTATGATATGTGTATTTTTTTTAGCCATGGCACCTTTGTCCAACACGTTTTAATATCGGTATGTCCGATGAATACATACACCTCATATAAAAATGAAGCGATTTATCGTCCATGGGCCGTCTTATGTACTTTCATATGTGGGTAAAATAACAAATGTATCGAATATATGTATAAATGATAGTATGAGAATGTAAGATAATCAATAAATTAATAAAAATAAATGATGAGTTCCTGCATTATTTAGTTCTTAATCCAACCTAAATTGAGCGTTTTTTTACAATAATAGCACATAAGATTTAGTTATTATAGATATTATCAAAATTTGAAGATGATCCAACGGGTTATATCCTAACTGCAAGGGGCAGGGCTTTTCCCGCCCGCGTATTCAAAGGATGTGGGAAGCCGCAAGGGTTGCCCCTGCTCATGAATCGCTCACTTTAGGTCTAAAGAATTTCATGCATAGAAACGAATCCCCAAACGTATGAAAATATTATCGTCATCTCCCAAAATACTGAAAAAAAGCTTGGTTTCTGGGTATTTCTTTCGTATTTTAGAAAATTATCTTGAATATTGTTCACAACTCATGATTCGGTTTATTGTTCGGCAGTATAACCTTTAATGATACGAGCGTACATCCATGGCAATTCTCTCAAAGAAATCCTACACCCGAGAGGATCAGTCTCTCGACAGATATTTTCAGGAGATCGGTGAAGTTGAGCTGCTCAATGCGAATCAGGAAATCGAACTTGCCCGTGAAATCAAAAAAGGCAATCAGAAAGCGCTTGAAAGCCTGACGAAAGCAAACTTACGGTTTGTGGTCAGTGTTGCAAAACAATACCAAAATCAAGGATTATCTTTGGGCGATTTGATTAACGAGGGTAATCTCGGGCTGATAAAAGCAGCTCAGCGTTTTGACGAGACGAAAGGATTTAAATTCATTTCGCCTCCGGTTGGGCCTTGCGCACCGCCCACACC
>CAZCDQ010000070.1:0-13324 GCA_964497605.1 uncultured bacterium | reverse complement strand
CATTTCCTATGCGGTCTGGTGGATACGGCAGGCGATCCTTTCCGCACTCGCCGAACAGTCACGAATCGTCCGTCTTCCACTCAACCGTGTCGGAGCACTTCACAAAATCGGCAAAATCTCAAGCGGTCTCGAACAGACATTCGGCCGTAACCCCTCGGCAAACGAAATAGCGGATGAGCTTGAAATGAGCGCGAACGAGGTTATGGACACGCTTAAGATATCGTCACGCCATCTATCTCTTGACGCTCCGTTCAGCGAGGGCGAGGATAATAAATTGCTCGATGTCCTGGAGGATAAATATCAACCGGATCCCGACAACAAGCTTATGAAAGATTCGCTGAAAAGCGAAATTCAAAAAGCGCTTTCGACTCTGACCGAACGTGAAGCGGAAGTCATTTGTCTGTATTTCGGTATTAACCGAGAACATTCCTTGACTCTTGAGGAAATCGGTGAAATATTCAAACTTACCCGCGAACGGGTCCGTCAGATAAAGGAAAAGGCCATCAAACGGCTCCGTCACGCCTCCCGCTCGAAACCGCTGATTACATATTTATCATAACCATGGTCTATAAACATAAAAAACGCTTTTTAAAAGAGCGTTTTTTTTTGCTTAAAAATTCTCTGTTTCCGCACTTTATCGCGCTACATACCCGCATTCGTCAAACAATAACTTGACATTCTTTATTATTCTTATATTATAATTTTGCACTCTTGTTGCGTTACTCAGTCAATGTATTTCTCAATTGTCACGGTCGTGCACAGGATCGATTTGATGTTTTCATATATGGAAAGGATTGTATTATGCGCGGAAGATGTTTTTATACGATTGAAGAATTGAGCAGCATAACCGGCGTTCCCGTACCGGAGCTTCAGCAGGATATCGACAGCAACACACTTAAAACGGTCAAACTCAAGGACAAACTGAAAATCACGCTGTATGAATTAAAAACCTATATGGGTCCCGAGCGTTTTGATGATTTTTTCAAAAACAAATATCTCTCTGAGGAACGGTTTTTCGAAATCGCCGGTATCAATCAAAGCTACTGGGAGCATACACTTCTTGTCCAAAGCCCCGATTGGGATTATGTGCTGATTTTCACAAAAAAGCCGGAGGAGAACGGCGAGATGATGAAAGTTGCGCTTGATCCGGTCCGGATTATTGATCGGGATACGATGTCCGCAGACAAGTTTATATCATTGCTTCAGTCAAATCAATTCACCAGTATTTCACGATACGAGGAATACCAGACAGTCAAAGAATCATAATGATGCAGCCTTTTCGTACCAGCAATATACCGCCGTTTCGGGCACGGCATAATCGATACAGTCTTCTTATTATTCTATATAATATTTGCTGTAAAAAAGCGTTTTATCGTAATTCGCGCGCCTGCCAGGACATATCTCTCGGGTACAAAGCTGGCAGCTCTCAAAATGTTCTTCGGTCGGAAACCGTATGCCCGACAGTGATTTTATCGGGGACATGAGATAGCTGTCGGTAAGTTCGATACCAATCGCCGTTTTCGTGTCTCCCAGCAGAGAAAATAAAATGCGCTGCTCGCTGATCGGCCAGTCCTCGAGCGATCCGGGATTCATCCATGCCGTTTTACCGAGCCGGTATGCCTTTTTGAGAGAATCGTTAAAAGTACCGTATGCGCTCCGCAGAAACGCTTCTTTGATCTCATCAGCCCAGTAATTCTCAAGCATGTCGGTCTTTGTACGTGACCATTCATCGAGTTCCGTACCGCATGTAATCGCATAACAGAAAATCCGGTGAGCATGCTCGAGATTTACTGCAAGCACACGGCTTGTAAATGTGTGCTCCTCCACAATAATATAGTCTTTACCACGCTCATTGATATATGCAATACGGTACATCGCTTTTGGTTTTGCGACCGACTTCGCCTCGTCCGCCATGCATTTCAAGGTCATCGCATCGCAGGTTCCCTCCAAAACGTGCATTTTTTTCAGTAATTTATGTATATCTATATTACAGGACAGGCTCTTAAGAATATGAATATCTTTCACTATATTTCCCCATACAAGATTTATTCTATATTATAATATTATTTTGTGTAATTCTTGTGAAGGATGTTGTACATGTCTCCACTGCACGCATGGTCGATTTCCCGAATATTTTTAAGTCCGAAAATAAATGAGATAGCGATCGGATCAGCTCTGAAATCCGTATGCCCCTCATAGAATCCATACCGCATCGCATAGTATGGCACCATTTCACCGGTATGAATATACGTGAGTTTTTGAATGAAATCTTCTATTTCATCTTCGGAATATTCCGAATATTTCTTTAAAAGAAATGCCTTTTCATCCGGCTCGAGCGACCGTTCCATTTCGAGATGATACTGGCCCAGGATTTCATCGTTGAATATCGATTCCTGCCAGCCGCGTCCATGCCATTTTAGAGTTATTTCATGGGAGCAATACAATAGACAACAAACCGGCGATTATTCATTTATCCATATATCCTGTGAAATTCCAGCAAGAATGATATTCCAGATATGAAACAGCGGCGCGGCAGTCTGTGGATGGGTTAAACCAAGTGCCTGTATGAGAGGGAACTGGACGTTTCAATTAGTCGGTTGTTTCGCTTTCATTCACGCGGGCAACTTCGCGGAACAGCTCAAGCGTTTTTTCAGCCTCATCCTGATCTATTAACTCAAGTGCAAATCCTGTATGTACAATGACATAGTCTCCGACATTTACATTCTCAAGCAGATTAACCGCCACTTCCATGAAAATGCCGTCCGCCTCCACCATAGCTTTATCATTCGGCAAAAGTTCGGTTATTTTCATCGGTACCGCAAGACACATATCTGTCACCACATTTTAAGTAAGGTTTTCGTTTATCCGTTTTATTTAATTTCCACAATATACAAATATAACAGGTTGCGCCGCGCAAACCGAACATTTTTTTCATCCGCTGTACTTTTCGTCCTGTTCGGCAATCTTTTTTATAATCTGCGGCTTCGCATCGTCGAAAATCGGCTGTGCGAAATTTTTTGTCCAAGTCCGGTCTTTGAAATCCTCCCGTGCGAACAACAGTTTTATGAAACCGTCGAAAAACTCATCGAAATAACTGCCGTAAATATGATACGAATCAGATTCGTCCACAAACCGTCCGAGCATCACTTCCTCGCCACGCCGTTCGGATATCCGTTCCGCCATCCGTTTCCCGAGATCGATGAACGCAAAATCGTTCATAAATGCCGCTTTATAGGCGTCTCGGCTGCGGAATCTCATATTGAGATTGAGACGTGCGGCGCCGCTGTCGTCACGGGTGATTCGTCCCCACAGCGATTGCCAGCAGGCGGGATCATATGCGTCCATATCCATCCAGGGCTGCCAGGACACCATCTGCGCCCGCCGCGTTATGGGCGACTCGGCAAGCGTTTTTATCATGCCCTCGAACTGATCGACCGGTGTATCGAGACCCGGCACCTTGTAGACCGTCATTCGCTCGTTGTAGGTGTACTCCCATCTATTGTCCTCCGGGTTTTCGGGATTGCGCACCCAGTGGTTTTTGATACCGTCCACAACCTCCTGGCGATATTCCTCGAGATCCTCGAGACCGCCGGGAAATGAGCGGTGTATCATTGGTTCGCTCAAAGGCTCTTCCACCGTCATGATCATGGTGCAGTCGCGGCTCGGAGGATCGCCCTCTTTATCGTACTGCGTATTAATCATTGTGCCGTAGATAAAAAGCGCGATCAGTGAATTCTCCCACGCCTCTGGCAGACAATGTCCTTTCGCATAGAGAACCGGAATCTGGCCGTTCCCGACCGGGACAATCACGCCGATATCGCGTGCGTTGAGTTTCATTTCGGCAAGTCCGGCAGCCTTTTCCAGAAGGTCGGCACGTTCGGGGTATATTTTTATGAAATCGTCTATTGTCTTATACAAGATATTTTCTGAATCATTCATTAAATCAATCCCCAATCATTCAACATTTAATATTTTTTACTTGTTTCAATATATTATAAAAGCTTTTCATTTTCCAAAATATTTTTAAACCGATTTTCAGATATATAATGGTCGGCGAGAAGTTTCCCGTTGTGGATAAAACTGAACGTTGCGTAAGGTGAAGGCGCTTTTTGAGCTTCTTCAGGTGTTTTCAACTTGGTAAATACTATATTCAGATGACAATATTCCTGTTTATTACGGATATCCTCTACAAATCTCCCCACCCAGGGACACTGAAGAGAATACACGATATGCAGTCCTTTGCAACGAGATAATTCGGTTTCCCAATCGTTAAACCGCGGAGCAGGAGTGTCGTTCAGGGTTTTGACCCATAGTCCAAATTGCGGTTCCGCTTCGTCGACAATTTTGAAACCGCCTTTTTGAAACACGTCTCTCCCCGCCATAAACGAACCCTCGCTTGTCATTACAGCAACACCGCTTCGGCCGCTTGTTTTCGCCTCCCCGATACAGTCGTTTATCAGAAAAGTTGCGTATCCTTTCTTTTTATACCTGGTTGGGGATACCCATAAGCAATGAATAAACAGATAGTTCTCCGCCGAAACCGCACGCCATGCATTCTCACCCGCAGTATATTCAATGAAACCGGCTGGGCGTTTCTCTCCTTCCGGGTAAAGCAGTTTAATTCTCAACCCCTCCGAATACCGCTTTTTCAACCAGTCGATTTTAATGTGAAACGATTCATGTTTCGGATTGATGAAACAGATAATGTGCGGGTACTCGGTAATGTTCCGTTCATCGACAGAAACAATGTGAAATCCATGTGCCATTATTTAATATTCTCTTAGTTACTACCTACTCTAAATAATACTTATCCATCATCGTTTTTACGAATGAGCCAGAGCGCACCCTCAATATGATCACGGATTACATCGCACTCCCCGGCCTGAAGATCGATGTAAGCATTAAAGTCGTTTTTCAATTTTGGATGCTGTTTAATCAGTTTGCCTGCCTGTTTTTTATCGATTCGAGATATTCATAATTGATTTTCGTGCTGTATTCGGTCGTATTCACTTCCCTTAAGATGCTGTCATTCCATGCGGTCAATTCCTCTACTGTATCCGCATGGTTCCGATAGTATTTATATCCATTCCTGTCGATGCTATCCGCGCTCCGCAAATAACCATCGTCGATAAGTATATATCCGCCTGACCGTATCTGTGTCCCCAGGTGCGACAAAGTTTCTTTTATCGAACCCAGTATCACGCCTAACGACGCAAGAATGACACCGTCATATTCACGCGGAGATTTTACATATTCTTTCATATCCATTTCTATGAATGTACAAAAATGAGAAACACCGTATTCCCGGGATTTTTAAGTGCATCTTCGAGAAAAGCCGCCATGACATCGATCCCGGTCTTACGGTAACCGAAACGCGCCGCGGTTCGCACGGAAACGGCGCCTTTTCCGCAGCTTAGATCGAGAAGATGCGTTTCACCGTCGGCAAATACGGGTATTTCGAGACAATTCATGATATCATCGACCGAACTTCCCAATGCCTAAAGCTCCCGCAAAAGAAACGGCATATGAGGCAGCATTTTTACAATCGCCTCAAGAGAGTCGGCGATTGACCGGCGGTGTATTCAGACATTTGTTATCCATTTTTCCATATTTTACCGACGCTTATCAGTTTCATTCATAATAAGGAATTTGATATTACCTCAAACGACAAGCACTTTTCAACTTAAAATAAACGCGATAAGTAAACAAGGAATTTTAGAGATTATTATACATATTTCAATGAAATCACCATCAATATAGCCGAACAGACATTTTTACATAGCGCTTGCGAACGACGCCGTGAAACGCTATTTTGGAAAGACTTCCCATTATGATTACACACGTTCGAGGAGAAATTATTGGGGCGCCTTATATCTGTCATCATGCCTGCATATAATGAAGGGGCACGCATATTCGATAACATCAGTACGACCATGGGCGTCTTGAACGATGCCGGGCTCACATTTGAGATCATCGCCATCGACGACGGCTCCTCCGACAACACATTGAGCGAGATCAAACGCGCCGCCGAGACGTTCCCGCTTGTGAAAGCCGCTTCCAATAAACATAATATGGGAAAAGGTATGGCGCTCAAAAACGGATTTGCCGCCGCATCCGGGGACATTGTCGTTTTCATGGACGCCGATCTCGACATTCATCCATCCCAGATCAGCAATCTTATTGACAAACTCGATAGCGGGCAATGCGATGTGGTGGTCACCTCGAAACACCATCCCGAATCGAAACTTTCCTATCCCCTTTCGCGCAAGATTGTAAGCTATGTGTATTATCTCATCATCAAAATTCTGTTCAATCTCCCGGTGCGCGATACACAGACCGGTCTGAAACTCTTCCGCCATGAGGTGCTCGACCACGCGTTTCATCGCATGCTGGTCAAAACTTATGCCTATGATGTGGAGCTTCTGGCAATTACAGTCAGCGCTGGATATACGGTTAAAGAGATACCTGTCGTGCTCGACTCCCGCCGCGGTATGAAATGGGGACGTATCACAATCAGGGACGTTATAACAATTTTCCTCGATACGCTCGCCATATTCTACCGCCTCAGAATACTGAAATACTACGACCGGGATTGAACTTTATTCCCTCCGAACATATTTAATCCCCGAAAGTGTTATGATATAATGGCTTTTGCCACAAAATACGGGCGGTATAGGTTCTATTTCATTGAAAAATTAACCGGTATCTGTTATGTTATGTTCAACCGGAAAGACATCAGAGGAATACGATGAATAACGTTGATAAAAAACCACGTGTTGCGGTCGCGTCGGGGTATTCACGTGAGCAGGCAGTCCGCAAAGCGCTCAAACTGGCCAGTGAGGATATCACGGTGAAAGTGCGCGGGAATGTGCTTATTAAACCGAATTTTCTATCCTCCGACTACCAGCTCGCATCGACACAGGCGGAGGCGGTCCGTCCGGTGTTGGAAATGCTGGCCGGAATGAATGAAATTGGACCGGTGATCATTGCCGAGGGCGCGGCGCGGTCGACTGGGAGAGCATTTGAAAATTTCGGATATCGCGATATCGCCCGTGAATTCGGCGTCGAGCTTGTCGATCTTAACCGTGGAACGTTCGGCAGATCGTTCGAAGTATTGACACAAACACACGGCACTCAACGGATCGATTTTTCCGACACCGCGGCAGATGCCGGTACGAAGATATCGGTCGCAGTCGCCAAAACGCACGATTACGCCACTGTGACGCTGTCGCTGAAAAATATGATGGGATGTCTGAAGCGGATTCACCGGTCTAGAATGCACGGTGCGCGAGTCGGCAGAGCGGTTGAGATTATCGGCGAGTCGCTCTGGAATGTGCTCGACGGGCACCCGCGGGGAATGAAATACGTATCAATGCTCGTATTCGGGGCGGTCTTTCTGAGCCGTTACATCCAGCGGAAACAGCATGAGGGCAAAATGCCGGGGTATCTATCTCAGGTTCGCGCATTGGCTGAAAATCTCACACGTCTCGGCGAAATCCTCATGCCCGATATTTCAGTAATTGATGCGTTTGAGGCGATGGAGGGTGATGGTCCCGGCGGCGGCACAAAAGCATTCATGGGTGTTGCGGTTGCAGGGACCGATCCGGTTGCGTGCGATGCGGTTACCGCTAAACTTATGGGATTCGAGCCGCTTTCTATCGGATATCTTTCGATGGCACAGGATAAAGGACTTGGCATTGCGGATGTCGGTGCTGTCGAGATTGTCGGTGAAGATATCGAACAATACACAAAAAAACTAAAACCGCATCGAAATTACCCTATCCAGTTGAAATGGAAAGAAGCCTGGAACGAATAACCGCCGGAGAGTATATGAATCAGCGCGTTTTAGCATGTTTACGCACCCTAATATTAATGTCTTTGTTCGGTTTTGCCGTTCAAACACATGCTGCCGCGGATGAAAGCGCCCCATTCAAATGGAATGCGGCCGACTATATCTCCCCCTCATCGGGAATATCATTTATCAGATTTGCCTCGTCGGGTATGGGTGCGTATCCGTATTCTTATACGACACCCGGAATCGGACTTAATGTCCGTGTGGACGGTGTCCCGCTCAGGAGTCATTCGCCGTTCGGACCTGATCTCGATGTTATTCCGGCACAATTCGTTTCAGGGATTTCCTATGACTGCCTCAGCAACCTCGATATCACATCGATTGGCACCACCGACGAGGAAACGGTACTGATCACCGACACAATGTTTCTCTTGGGTACACGTCACCGTTTTAATTACGATATGTTGTTCAACCGCAACCTGAGCGCACGGTCTGGAATTATTGTCGGCGGTTCCTCAAGCGGCATTCACGGCGGCAGCGACAATACAGAAAAGAATTCGATTCGGGCATATTATGTTAAATACCGCCGTATGCTTGAGAACGGCAGTCCGTTCGATTTTACTGTGCGAAGCTACCGTGACCGCGACGGCTTGATCAATCTCGATAATACCGTTCTTCGAAACGGCAAACGGTCGGGAACGCATATGGGGGAACGGCGCACCGACGCTATAACCGTTTCGCTCGGTGTCGAAAAATATAAAATTGGAGAGGATATTACGGTATCCCCCACTGTTTATTATCAGACATCAAATTCACGGTTCGACCGCGCAGGATTGCGTAAGATCATCGATGAGCGTTCGGCGGGATTTCTTGCGGATGTTGTAAAAACGCTTGGAAATACCTCATACGGGCTGCGAGCCTTTAGCGATACCCGTTTTTTCGATTCGAGACTTCACAGCGATTCATGGACCCGCAGCGAAAACGAACTGTCAGCCTCTTTTTCCCAGGCAAATAAACGGTATCGATTCCGCCTTGAAAGCGGAGTCATGCATTCGTCGAAATTCGGCGCAGGATTAAAAACGACGGGCGACGCTTCATATGCGCTAAAGTCAGGAAACGAAATTGTTATGAAAGGTATTGCAGCCGAACGGTTTCCCGACACCGGCCAGGAATATTTCACCTCGCTTGTATACAGCGACACAACCCATGTCTCTGAGCTTGAGACGTTCAACATTTCGACAATCGAAACCGGTCTGCGGACGAGAAATAAACCATACAATCTCGGGATTTACGCGTTCGCGTCCTATTCGAAACTTCCGGTGTTCGAGGTCTCACCGCATTTGTATAACAAGGCAACATATACACTGCCTGACCCAAACACAACATACCTGAGAACGGGCAAACGCGAACGGTCATTCGGATACAGAGTATCTGCAGACGCGCAGTTTGAAAAGATATATGTGTTCGACACCATGATCCATTTCAGCCATCGCCCTGGGGAAAACAACCCGGCGTTCTATCCTGTGTTCGATTGTCAGGCGAACTTGCGGATTTCCGGCAAATTCATCAACGATATCATGCAATCGACAGCGTATGCCGAAGCACAGGCGCTCCGCTGGGACAACAGTGAGATCAAACCGAGCGGCAATTATTTTCTTCTCGACTGCGGTTTGGTTATCCGTGTCAGTTCGCTGCAGCTCTTCTATACGGTCGAAAATGTGCTGAACGAGGATATTGAATGGTTTAACTCACTCGGTTTGATCGGCCGTAATACAATGTGGGGCGGAAAATGGATTTTCTACAATTGAAATACAACAACCCAAGACTGATGTTTTGGGAATCAAGAATAGACCCCTCTGTAACTCCGTGAAAGCTCCTCTTTCAGAGGAGACATAAAAGAAGCCGGCACATCACGCATCCCACCCTGATAGAGGGAAACCGGCATAGCCGAAGGGGGCTTAGACAGAGTTTTACACCGGCGTGAAGGCCGAGGAACTCTTTTAATTAAAAGGAACTGTAGCAGATGCTTGACATGAAAGAAAAGAAAGAGCGTGTTATACTGGTCGGATTCGGCACCGGATACGGGAATGAGGAACTGCTTCACGACGATCCCCTTGTCGAACTGCGGCTCCTTGCCGAAACCGCCGGCGCCGAGGTTATGGGCACGCTGACACAGGCGCGGACTGCAATCGATCCGCGGTATTATATCGGCAAAGGGAAAGCGGCGGAACTGAAAGAGGCGGTGCAAGAACTCGATGTGTCGACAGTCATTTTCGATAACGATCTGTCACCGGCACAGGTATCGAACCATGAGAAACTGCTCGATAAAAAAGTGATCGACCGTTCGGGGCTCATTCTCGATATTTTCGCGCTCCGGGCACGGACGAGAACGGCGAAAACGCAGGTCGAGCTTGCGCAGCTCAAGCACATCCTTCCCCGTCTAACCCGTCAATGGACACACCTCTCCCGTCAGGTCGGCGGTATCGGTGTCCGCGGGCCCGGCGAAACCCAGCTCGAGGTCGACCGCCGCATGATCCGAAAACGAATCAACCGTCTCGCAGACAATCTGAAAAAAATCGAAAAACGCCGCGATCTTTCAAGAAAACAGCGGAAATCCGTATTTAATGTCACGCTGGTCGGCTATACAAACGCCGGGAAATCAACGCTATTCAATATTCTGAGCGACGCCGGTGCTCCGGTCGAAAACAAACTGTTCAAAACGCTCGATTCGATGTCGCGCGCCATCAAGCTGCCCAATGCGCAGGAGGTTATCCTGTCCGATACGGTCGGTTTTATTCGGAACCTGCCTCATGAACTGATCGCATCATTCAAATCGACGCTGGACGATGTCCGTGATGCCGATGTGCTTCTCCATGTGATCGACATTAACAATCCGCACTGGGAGGAACAGCATGCAGTGGTCGGGGATGTGCTCACCGACATCGGCTCCTCCGAAATCGAAACGATTATGGTGTTTAACAAAATAGACGTGTTTGATAATCCTGTGGTTTTGGAGGCGGTCAGATCGCGGTTTGATTCCTCCGCATTCATCTCCGCGAAGACCGGTGAAGGAATCGACGACCTGCGTGAACGGATAAACCAAGCCGCACTCCGCAAAAAAAAGCGTTATACTGTCACATTCGGCCCGGATGACAGGCAATTCATGAGCGAGGTCTACCGTCACGGCGACATTCTCGAAACGACAGCGGACACCGATACCATCACCCTAACATTCACGCTCCCTGATTCGGTGGCCGGAAAACTCGGTCTGACTGAAAAAGTATAACACAACTTTAAAATTTCTTGACTTTCCACCGCACAATTTTGTATTTTTAGTGCGCAACGGGCGATTAGCTCAGATGGTTAGAGTACCTGCTTGACATGCAGGGAGTCACTGGTTCAATTCCAGTATCGCCCACCATGTAGCACAATTACTTATGAAGATTACTGACACAAAATGCAGAATGTCAAAAATAATTCAGTAAAGTCAATGGCGCTCAGCCTGCAACAGAACGACAGAAAAACGCATTGATAAGATTTGGGATAGACTTCAGTGATGACATAAAAAAGCAGAAGCATATGAAATTCTTGCAAAAGCTTTTAAAGAGTTTGACAGAAATAATGAGGGTAGTCAGTAAGACTGCCCTTTTTTACATATAGTAGAGTTATATCCCAATTTTTAATTCTGGAAATGTGCTTTTTAAACCTAAGAAAAAACTCAATGAATTTTTGAAGCTTACCTGCTGCCCTCAACTCATATATTATAAGATTATAAAGAAATTACTTGAATATAACAAATAATAATCGTATTCTAATTTATCGGCAGCATTTATAATCGATGCTCGCTTTTCGCATTAAATCTTTCAAATAAAGCCTGACATATGGCCTACTTATCAAAAAATCCATTTACACGAGAAGATAAGACTCTTGACATCTATCTTCACGAAATCGGTGAAGTTGAACTCCTCACTAAACAACAAGAAATTGAAGTTACCAGAGAAATCAAAAAAGGTGATCCGAAAGCACTTGAAAAACTTATTAAAGCAAATCTGCGATTTGTTATAAGCGTCGCAAAACAATATCAGAATCAGGGAATGTTTCTTGGAGACCTTATCAACGAAGGAAATCTTGGGCTTATAAAAGCAGCGAAACGGTTTGATGAAACAAAGGGATTTAAATTTATATCATATGCAGTATGGTGGATACGACAATCTATCCTATCGGCGTTGGCAGAACAATCAAGAATCGTTCGACTTCCACTCAACAGGGTTGGTGATATTTATAAAATTGGGAAGGTTTCCACAAATCTTGAGCAACAATTTGGTCGGAGTCCATCACCAAACGAGATTGCTGATGAATTGGAATTAGAAACAGATAAAGTCTCAGAAACGCTTAAAATTTCATCACGACATCTTTCCCTTGATGCGCCTTTCAAAAAAGGCGAAGATAATAAATTATTAGATGTTTTTGAGGACAAACATGAACCAGTACCAGATAAAAAGCTACTCAAAGATTCCCTCAATAAACAAATTCAAAAAGTTCTTTTCACACTCACTGAACGTGAAGCTGAAGTAATAAGTTTGTATTTTGGTATTAATCGTGAGCGTCCTATGACTCTTGAGGAGATTGGCAAAGTATTTAAATTGACGCGTGAACGTGTCCGGCAAATAAAAGAAAAAGGTCTAAAACGTCTTCGCCACCCCTCACGGGCAAAGCTGCTAAATACTTTAATAAAATGAATTTCCCCTATTATAATAATCCTATTAACTTTTTTTATCAATAACAATATCTACTAAAACTGGAGTGTTTGTGGCATAACACCGCGGCTGCCCTTTTTCAGCAGCGCACGGGCGAAAATCAACTGGTCGATCAATCCCAATATTACCGCGGAATATGAAAACCTCATCCGGTTCAGAAAAAACAGCCCGGCAGTGAAAACCGGCGCGCTCGCATCGTTCGGCAGTCAACCTGACGTGGCGGTATTCAAACGCGTGTCGGAGGGTGAGGAGCTGCTGGTCATGGTGAATGTACGCGACACGGTCAGGGAATACAGCCTGCCGTCACCGCTGGCAAACACGGCATGGACTGATGGGATGACAGGTGAAATGATTGCGTTAGGGGACGAATTTGACATTGCAGCCGTTTGAGTATGTGATTTTGAAGAAAGAATAGATTATTTATACAAGCAGGTTCCTTATGTTGTTTCGGTTTATGCAGGATGAGGGAGGAATTATTAAATTTGATATGGAAATCAAGTGTCAGAGTTTAATCAAAATATTAGTCAAAAACTATTATAAATGTTTATTTAATAATAATATTTCTTTTAATCCATTTGGATAGGTAAAAGTTAAATAGTCTCTATTAAAAGTTGGATTTGCTTTATGTATCGCTCGATGGTGATTGGGGCAAAGAATTATTATATTGCTTGCATCGTTATTCATTGAATTTATAAAATAGTCGATATGATGTGCTTCTACTATAACTCGACAGTCAAAAGTTCTCAAATGTAAAATAAAAGTCAATTGAACACAT
>CAZCDQ010000069.1:0-17839 GCA_964497605.1 uncultured bacterium | reverse complement strand
ATTTATTCTCTGACAATATGCTACTTTCTTTTAAGTCGGAAAGTTGAGTTAATAATAACAATATTGTAAGAGTTGTTTTGGAAAAATCGAACAAACTTAGATTAGAGAAAATGAATTAATAACTATGACTCTTTGGTACATATAAAGACTCTTTGGTACATATAAAGTTCCATGGTCGTGATATTTTAATGCTAAAGATTTTCAAAGAACATTTTACAGGGCTATCCGATGCCCTCTGTTCTCTCTGCGGTGAATAAAAGATGGGAATAGGGTGGCAATTCACAATATTTCAAGATTAGATACTTTGGCAGAAGACAGGGAGCTATTCCTCAAAAATGGCGATCCCTAAGGTTCGGAACGCCCTCAATCATTTAGCTGTGTAATCCTTGCATCTGTGTCAATCTGCGGTAAGACTTTGTGACTGTCTTTTCAGCACATGAATATACAGCTCGTCACTCCCTAAGCGCCGCTTTACTTTCGACATATCAGATTCGTTGTAGACAACCGCGAACCAGTCGCGCGGATCGATCCGGTCGAGCCTGAGATCGCCTCTGAGCCGCCATTCGCATTCACTTGCCCAGTCGCCTCTTTCACCGGGAGACTGCACAAACAGCCGGTCGCCTGAACAGCTGTTGCCGGGTTGTTCGTATCTGACTTCACGTGCCCCGAGGCCGGCGGCAGCCTCCTGTTTCACTGCAATGCCGTAGGGTTCGAAACTGTAACGTACATATCGTTTCCGCCACCGCATGAGTTTAATCGCCTCCGCGGCCGAAAGCGCGGAAAACGATACCGCCTCGGTGTTTTCAGGCATATTCCAGGACGATCCGCGGATACACCGTTCATCGAGCATACGTACCAGTGTTTCGCAGGCATTGCGCACATAGATCTCCGGTCGGGTGTACATATCGCGGACAAACGCCCGCATGGATTCCCCCGGCCATTTCCCCTGCGAGGTGCGTGTCCAATGCACGAGCCAGTCACCCGATAGAAACGGATTGACCTCACTGTCCGGAAACTCATAGGCCGGAATCCTGCTCCGCTCCTCCTCGTTTTGCCAGGGTATCCTGAATGTGTCACGTACTTTCGGTGCAATATCCGGTTCGGTGATAAGCGCCGCCAGTTTTCCCCTGGGATTAATCGAGACTGGGTAGATAATATCGGCAGCCTCAGCCGCATACCGGTCACGCACCGTCCACAGCTTTTTCGGCTGATTCCCCGGATATGCGCCGAGGAAAACCGGCTCGGTTCGGCCAGGATTAAGATCGTACTCGCTCAGCAGCCGTTCAAATGCCGCGGCTTCCCCGCCGCCGCTGTCATGTTTCACAATGAGTTTCATTTCCATCCCATGGGCAGCAGCCCGTGCGGTAACCAAATCCCACATGAACGGGTCTGTGCTGGTCAGGAGTGTAATGCGTTCATCGGAGAGTACGCGGACAGCCTCGACAGTCGCCCGCACCCACAGATCGGCTCCGAGAGGATACTTACTGTGCGATGAATTGAGTATGAGAACATGCGGTTTGGTTACGATGGCTAGCTCTCTGATCGGAGGTTGAAATCAAACGTGCGGAAAATAAGCGCGGCGAATGTCACCTGTTCTCTATTCAAAGCGGTTCACCGCTGTTCGGGGAGGGCGGCTCCGGCGCAATGAACGCGTCCGGTTCTTCACCGAATTCATATATTGTCACCGGTTTTTGGGGTTCGAACGATTTGTACTGGGAAATGCCCTGTTTGATAATTGCACTCAACCCCTTTGTATTTCCCGCCGCGGCTGGCCGTAATGAGGACAGCGCTCCGCCGCCCGGAGAATTCGCACCTCGGCCTGCGGAAAGCGCCGAACCCATACTCAGCATGCCCGAAGAGTTATTCTGTGAAAAAGCTGCCGCACGATATATATTTGCTGCGCGGATTGAATTCGTTTTTTGCTGAGTTAAAATTCCCCGCTTCGGATTACCGAATGAGCCGATGAGCGACGAAGCGGTGCGCAGAGTGGATGGTCCCGCGTTACCGCCGAGAGTTTTTGTGTTTACCGGCCGGTCGACAGTACCTCCAGAATTCAGAGCGGTTCGTTTATATGAATTTAGTCCTTGTTGGTTATTATTCACCATCCTCGCGGAGGTACCGGAGGCGTTCGAACCGCGTTGAAAAGAATCCCTGTCCTGTGAAACCGCCGCGGCTTTCACTACAGCCGATTCGGTTTCTGAGCCTGTCGGTTGCTGAAAGCGCTGAATATTGCGCTTCGCAAACCGGTCGAATCCGTAGGGGTCCCTGTTTTCAACCGTATCGTTTTTTGCATATGTATATATCGTATTTCGCGGCATCGAACGCTCCGAAAGTAATATCGTGATAACCTAAAATTAATAATTTTGCGCCATTTGTCAAGGTTCATTTTCGGCACACAGTTTGTCGTTCAAACAAGCCGTATTTTAATCGTCCAGACACCGAATCCGGCCGTCGTTTACCCTTATATAGACGCTCCGGAAACAGTAATAATTCCCCGGTCCGCTCCGGATTTCGGTATGAATCGGCCGTATAATGAAATAAATGCTTGACTTGTTTTATAAATATTCATTTTTTAAAGAAACGGCAGTAACCGCTCATGTTTTTGTCCTGCCCGCAATCCTGAGCTCGAAACATACATTATAATTTATCCCGGGAAAACGCAATGGAAGAAAAGAACATCGAGGACTTTGAAACGTGGTATGAAAAAGTCGTCAGAATCATCGACAAGCACCGATTCATTTTCAGCATGAGCGATCCGGAAAAGAATCCGGTCAATTTCATGGTTCGTGTCACCAGAAAAGTAGATGAGTTTTCAAACACCTGCGAAGAATGCGAAAGTTACAAAGATACGATATACACCATCGCCGAGGGACTTGAAACACTGCCCGACCTTCCACCCGAAAAACGCAAACGCCCGTTCAAGAAATTGAAACCCATTGTCAAACACCTTCAGAAAGAGCACGGTCTTGTCACCCACAACCAGTACGCATCGGCAGGCCTGGCATTCGGACTCGCCGGAGGCGCGGCCGTGGGATTTATCGTGGATATGGTATTTAAAAGCGCCGGGATCGGCATCATTCTCTGCAGCGTCTTAGGCATCGCCCTCGGTATGTCGCAGGGATATGCCAAAGATCAAAAAGCGAAAGAGGCCGGGAAGGTTATATAGGGTTCTTCAATCCCTGAATTCAACGTGGACGACCGTTTTGTAGACAGCGCCGGCAATTTCCTCGATGTGCCGTATATAGGGATTTCGGCGACCAAGATTGGACGGTCTGTGGGATTTGCGCTGTATGAGGAGTTTCCCCGGCGTGGGCACGGTTGTTACCGGTATGATTGTCGGCGTGCTGATCATGGGAACCGTGCAAAACGCCATGAATCTCATGAACATTCCCACGTTCTATCAGTATGTTGCGCGCGGCACCATTCTCCTTCTTACTGTTCTGTTCGACCAGATCAAACACCGGAGCAGAAACGTTTGAAGAAAAGGCGACTGTTCCTCTATAGTTTACCGTTCATCCATAAATCCGCACATACTATCGCTTGAAATCCACTTATCGAATTCATATATTGCAGCTACCATCAATACCGAAACTTTCAAATACAGGACACCCGATCTATGAAATCGATTAAAGAAAAACTATCAGGCGTATTTGTGCCGGTTGTAACGCCGTTTCTCAACGACGACCTCCTTCTGGACGATCTTCGCAGCAACATCCGTAAATTGAACGAGTCGGAGGTCACCGGATATCTCGCTCTCGGTTCCAACGGCGAATTTAAAAGCCTGAGCGACGGCGAGCAACTCAAGGTCCTCGAGGTGTTTGCCGGTGAAAAAGGCGATAAGGTTGTCATGGTGGGCACCGCCTGCGAATCGACAAAACAAACCATCGAAAAAACACGTCAGGTCGCGGAAATGGGATTCGATTTTGCGAGCATCCTCACCCCAAGCTATTTCGCGAAAAAAATGACCGACGATATTCTTATCGGCTACTATACACGGATCGCGGACAGCTCTCCGATACCGGTGCTTATCTATAACGCCCCGGGATTTGCCGGAGGGGTGAAACTCTCGCCCAGCGCGGTCAGAAAGCTCGCCGAGCATGAGAACATTGTGGGAATGAAAGACTCCTCCCCCACCGGGCCGAACAGTTTTCTCGCGAAACTGGACGGTGTCGAGGATTTCCATGTTCTGGCCGGGTCGGCAAATTTCTTTTATCCGACGCTGCATATCGGCGTTGTCGGCGGTATCATTTCCCTGTCGAATGTGCTGCCGGAACCCTGTTGCAGGCTGTATACGCTGTTTGTCGAGGGCAACTATGATGAAGCGAAATTGCTTCATCTGAAACTGCAGCGGCTCAACGGCGCAGTATCCGGTACGCACGGTGTCGCCGGCGTCAAAGGCGCAATGGATATCGCGGGATTTAGGGGCTGCGAACCCCGTCACCCGCTGGTTAAAATCACCGATGCTGACAAAGAGAAGATACGGGCGAGCATCCTCGCCGAGGGTTTTTCGCTCCCGTAAAACGGCGATTCATCTGTTTCGCCGTACAAACAACAGTACTTCGATAAAAAAAATTTCAAAAAAGTTTTGCATAAATGTTCATTATAAAGTACTATTATGTTGAGACGATACATAAATAGAATATTGAACGCGATACTGTTATTCCCGTACTTACGGTGAAAGGAGAAAACGATGGCACGTGGTCTCAACAAAGTTATGCTGATCGGCAATCTCGGGAACGATCCCGAAATCAGATATGCGCAAAGCGGTAACGCAATCGCGAATCTGAGCATCGCAACAACCGAAGGCCGCAAGAATCAGAACGGCGACTGGGAGGATCACACCGAATGGCATCGGGTGGTCTTTTTCGGAAAACTGGCCGAAACCTGCAAAGACTATCTCCGCAAGGGAAGTAAGATATTTGTCGAGGGCCGGATTCAGACTCGTTCATGGGAAGACAAGGACGGCAAAAAGAACTATTCGACCGAGGTCGTTGGTAATAGTATGCTCATGCTCGATTCGAAAGGATCCGGTTCCTCCGGTGGACCGTCCGGCGGTTCACCGCGGCAGAATGCCCCACAGCCCCCGTCCGATGCGCCTCAGGGTGAGGACGATCTGCCGTTTTAGACCGTGTTTTGAATGCGCGGGAGATTAACGCTGCTGCATATACGGAGTTAGTGAATGACGTATACTATCGGGATTTGCGTCCTCTTTCTTGCGATTTTCGTATCATACAGTTTCAGAGAAAATCATACGGTGTCGGCCCCGTTTAAAAGTCTGTCGTTTTTTAAACTTCAGTATCTCGCACTCGGCATGGCGCTTTCACTTCTTTTCCCCGACCGGTTCATGCATATTTTCGAACCGGCCCGCGGACTGATTGTCATGTTTTGCCTTTCGTGGATCGGTTTCTATTACGGCTGCGGACTCGAGTTGCGGGCGCATCAGAGATTTCCGACGAAAGTTATTCTGTTTAATCTATTTGAACCGGCGATAATTTTCGTATGCGTTTCACTGGTCAGTATTCTCTTCTTCCTGTTCAAATTCGAGGGCTGGGGATATACCGACATTGCGTTAATCATCGGCGCATACTGTTCGTTCACCATTTTCAGGCGGCACGGCATCCTTAAACGTGAGGGATCGAGCTCCCATTACGAAATCCTCAACGATCTCCTGCCGGTTGGCGACATCATTCCGATCATTGCGCTCTGCATTATCGGCGCTGTCATTTTCGGCTCACGGTCGATCAGTATTCTTAATCTGACGTTTTCCGGACTTTTTTCATCGTTCATGCTGATTGTCATTTTCGGTGCTGCGGTCGGTGCGCTGCTTAATATGCTCATTTCCGGCGCGGACAATTCGGACGCAATATCGATTATTATGATCGGCGGCGTTGCATTCTGCGGTGGATTGGTCTATTACTTTTCGTTTTCACCGCTTTTTGTCGGTATGATATCGGGCGCCTTTCTGATAAACTCTACCCTCAAACGGCTTCAAACACTCGAATCGCTTCACAACACCAACGAAATTATCGAAAAAATATACATGTTTATCCTTGGTACCATCGTTGCGCCGGTCATAGTCATGCTGAAAACGAACGTACTGACTATCATAGTTGCGGCAGCGGTTTTGTTTGTGTTCCGCGCGTCTCTGAAATACATTCTCAGTTATCTCTGGACAAAACGAATTGAAAGCAAGGGCGATATTTCCTCGCTTATGTGGATCGGACTTACCGGTCAGGGGATACTCGCCTCGGCGGCGGTGTATGAATGCGCTTTGTATGCCGATCTTATGCCCGCAATCATCGTGCTGTTTGCCACCGTACTCGTGCTCAATCAGCTTGCAATCGGATTGTATATCTGGCGGCATGAACCTGCCGATAGTCATTCATAAGAGAAAACCATGCTCAATTTTGTTGGATTGCTCATCATACTGATTATATCATTCGTCGGCATAAAAAGCGGATATGAACCAAATCATCTTTTTCATGCCGGGCTGGTAATTCTCACGGCATATATCCTTGCCCTACCGGCAAATTATTTTAAACTTCCAAAAGTAATCGGGTATATATTTGCAGGTGTATTCGCAGGATATTACGGGCTCGGATTGGTATCCGAAACATTTGTCGAAAGCTTGACATTCATCGCGAATCTGTTTTTTATGATTCTGATCTCCTCGGCCGCCGCTTACATGTGCAAACATCGGCCGCCGCGTTTCTTTGTGAAATATTTCCTTGCGGGCATCGCAGCTTCTGCCGGAACTTTCTTGCTGACACTTGGCTTTTTCGCACCGTTCGAGATATCATCCGAGATACGCATTGTCATGGGAATTTTTTGCGCCACATCTTCGCCGGTTGCAATATATGCCCTCACCGAAAAACAAAAATTTTCGGCTCACTTTGTACAGTTCTCATTCGGGGGTTTCTTTTTCGCGATGCTGCTCTGGTCATTTTTCACCGTATTTATGGGAGGGCCGGATCATGGCGGGTTGAAACTCGCATTTATGCCGGTCGTCATCACTGTAACCTCAATCATCGCGGGAATCGTATGGGGTTTCGCCGCCGAAAAAACATTTTACCACACAATGAATGCAAAACGGAGCCTTTTTCCGCTGGCAACGGTATTTTTAGCCTATCCGTTCATCGGGATTTTCGGTCTCGATTTCATTTTCATCGCGTTCGGCATCGGCATTTATAACGGCGTCTTCTCCGAGCGCAAGGAAACACTTATTGAGGGGACCGATCTTTCGGCGCTTGTGGTATTTGCCCTGTTCGGTATGCATTTATCACTCGAGGATGCTTATATGCTCGGTAATGCAAACTGGCGGCTTGTTTCAGTGCTGGTCAGCTTTTTTATTTTCTCACGGCTCATAAGCGCCCGCATCTCTCTGCATTTTTTTACCCGGGAGGGAATACCCTTATCCTCGATGGTCTATTTCATCCCCGGCGGCCCACTCATACTGATAATGCTCAGGATTTTCCTGCCCGGATTCGATCTACCGTCGGAGGGAGACGTAACCGTGTCATCGCTTTATGCCATTTTAAAAATATCACTCTTGATTTCCTATTGCGTATTCATCCTTTTTCATTTTTTCGCCCGGCTATTCAAAGCTACGACCCAAACACCATCTGCGCAAAGGGAAATATAGAATTGTTTATCGATTAACCCGCAAAAATATTGCCCTTTTTCGAAATAACTTCTTGACTTATTGATTGAAAAATTTTACGTTAGTTTGTATCTTTAGTTTTGTATTCTTAAATATCCGCTTGAAATGGCGGGAATTTTTTTCTTATTTTTTTTGTTAATATTATATTTATTAACAGTTTTCCATTAAAAAAGGTTTTTCGGCATAGCATGGAAAATCGGTTTTTCTCGCTCATAATCGTTCCGGACAGCGGAAACGAGGTTACCACCGGCAGCTTTAATATCAAGCTTGTGCTCTCCGTGTTTGCCGCGTTGATTCTTACATTCCTGGTCTGTCTTTTCTTTATAATCGGATATCATATTAAACTGACACAGGAAAAAGATTACAAGAATGTCCGATTGTCCATGAACGATATGCTCGAATATATCGATACCTCGAAAAACCAGCTCGCCGCACTCTCGGAACATCTCTACAACATTCAGCGTAACGATGTCGCATATCGAAAATTCGCATATATGGACGTCCTGGATGCGGGCATGTATCAGGCGGGCGTGGGCGGTCATGTCATTGTGGACGATCAGGCATTCATCGGCCTCAAAAACGATGTCCGCAGAAATTTGGAGGATATATCGCTCGAACTTGTCTCGCTCGAAAACCGCATCAAAATTCAGGAGCTCAGTTTTAAGGATATCTACGTGCAGGTTTTGGAGAATAATGATGAATACAACAACACGCCCTCGATCCTTCCCACACACTCATACCGCATAACATCGAGTTTCGCATACCGGACTCATCCGATAACAAAAGTGCGGGAGTTTCACGATGCGGTCGATCTGGCCGGTAAAATCGGGAACGATATCTATGCCACTGCGGACGGTGTCGTCGAAAAGACTTCACGGGGCCGATTTCTCGGAAACCACGTCGTTATCCGGCATAAGTACGGATATAAAACCACGTACGGTCATCTGTTGAAATTCTATGTAAAACCCGGCGATACGGTTAAAAAAGGCGATGTCATCGGCGCAATGGGTAACACCGGCCGAATCACCGGCGTCCATCTGCATTACAAAATCACACAATTCGGCAAAGCTCAGAATCCTGTCAAATACTTCTAATACCGAATCCTATTCTTCCCTATTCAATCGTTACTTTTTACTTTCACACATCAGTCTATAAATATATCCTAATAAAAACGATACTGCTTTTCATCGGCCGGATGGACGGACGATTTTCGATATGACTGGATAGAATGTCCGCCCCCCGGATACCGCATTGTCGATTACTTTCAGAATACCGAACGCGACCGCAAGAAATGCAAACGCCGAAAGGATAGGCCAGAATCCCGATGAATACCGCTCGGCGACAAAATATCCGACAAACATTGAGATCAGCGGCAATATCCAGATAAGCGTAGCCGAGAGAACAAATTTCCCCGGCGCCACCTCGAAAATGACATTATCGCCGGTCTTTGCGCCTATTTCGTTGATGACTGTCAGCTCCCGGCTGTGTCCGCTGCCGGCATGACAGTTACTTTTCGAGGCGCATCCGCTGCATTCGGCAGGCATCGCAACTTTCACTCTGGCTTTTTCCCCGCTCACGGACACGACCGTTGCTTCGCATGTATCTTTCATTTATTCCTTTCGATGGTAATCGAACGCCGGTTTTCCCCGGCATGCATTATCACAATTGAAGCAGCCTTTTCCGGGAATCTCGCGCCGAGTTTTTCCGCCCACTCCACCAAACAGATACCATCACCGTAAAAATAATCCTCGACACCGAGATTCAGAATCTCGTCTTCGGAGTTCAGACGGTAAAAATCCATGTGATAGACCGGGATGTCTCCAAAGTATTCGTTGATGAGAGTAAACGTCGGACTGGTCACCGGCTCGGCAACATTACGCGATTTCGCAACGCCGCGGGTAAACACGGTCTTTCCGGCGCCGAGTTCGCCGTTGAGCGCTACAACCGTGCCGGGTACAAGCGTCCTGCCGAACGTAAACGCCACATCGACAGTATCCTGCTCGCTGTTCGTTTCGAATGTTTCTGTCATTTCGGTGTCAGCGTCCCTACGGGGAGGATCATTTCTTCCATCGAAATGCCCCCGTGTTGAAAGGTGTTTTGATAGATTTTTTCATACTGTCTGAAATTGTTCTGATAGATTAGATAGTAATCGTCCTTGGCAAACAGATAGTTCGTATCATTTCCGACAGCCGGAAGACCGTATCGCTCAGGATTATCGATGATGAGAACTTCCGAGGGTTTCGCTCTGAGTTGTCGGCCGTATTTATACCGTATATTAGTCGAGGTTGTCCGGTCGCCTCTGACAATGCTTGCCTTTTCGCAGATAATGCTCCCATGATCGGTAGTCAGCACCAGCACTGCTCCTTCGTCCGCAATGTATTTCAGAATATCGAGGAGAACCGAATGCTCGAACCACGCAGTGGTCAGACTTCTGAACGCCGCACCGTCCGGGGCGATTTCCATAAGGATATCGTTTTCCGACCGCTGGTGCGATAAAAGATCGATGAAATTATAGACAATGCTGATAAACGTATTCTGTTTCAGGCTGCCAAGTTTCTTGTACAGCACCTGCGCGTCGTCCGTCTTCATAATCTTCTCATACACTGCGTTCCGGTCGAGGCGTATTCCCTTACGTGCGAGATACATATCCAGAAGCTCCGGTTCATGGCTGTTCATGCTTACATCGCCGTGCCCTGAAGACTGCCAGATATCGGGGAATATCTTATTTATTTCAGCGGGCAGCATTCCCGCAAATATGGCGTTACGGCTGAACGGCGTCGCGGTCGGCAGTATAGAATAATAGTATTTCAGGTCGATATTGAACAATTTTTCAAGCCGCGGCTCGATAGCGATCCAGTGATCGAGCCGGAGACAGTCGATCACCATAAAGTAAACCTTTTTTCCTTCTTTCAGATGTGGCGCGACATATTTGTCGAGAATCATATGCGAAAGGTCGGGACCCTCGCCCCCGATCCACGACAAGTAATTTTTTTCGATATATTTGGTAAATTCGTGACGGAATTCTTTTTTCTGGTCGAGGTGAATCTGCCGCAGTCCCTGATCGTTGAAATTCTCGATCTCGATATCCCAACGGGACAGGCTGTCGTGCATCTGAACCCAGCCGGTATGATCAAGCCCTGTGTTGAGCGCCATGCGGTTGTGGTTGGTGTGACGGGCATACTCTCGGCTAACACGTTCGCTTCTGAGCTGATTCGTATCAAGCAGCCGTTTCAGCGTCGTGAAAATTTGGCTCGGATTCACCGGTTTGGTCAAATAATCGCTGATACGTGATCCGAGAGCGTCGTTCATGATCTGCTCTTCCTCGCTTTTTGTGATCATAACCACGGGAAGCCCCGGATCAATATTCTTTATTTCGACCAGGACACTTAGGCCGTCCATCCCCGGCATCATCTCATCGAGCAGTACTACATCGAAAATCTCACGTTTGATGATATCGATGGCATCCGCGCCGTTTGTGACAGGTGTAAGCTCATACCCTTTCTTTTCAAGGAAGATGATATGAGCTTTCAATAGTTCGATTTCATCGTCCACCCATAATATTTTCCGTTTCATATTACTCTTTCGGTTAACTGTTATCGTATCTGCGCCCATTATAGTTTATTCGCTGCAATCGAATTTCACGGTCGTCAGTCCGCACGGTGCGATGCGGAAGGCATTATGATTTCTGGGAGGGCAGCACAACCCTGAATGTTGTCCCGACCCCCTCGGCACTTTCGAGGAGGATGATTTTTCCGCCGTGATATTCCTCGACAATCCGTTTGACCAGACTCAATCCGAGTCCCCATCCGCGTTTTTTTGTGGTGTAGCCCGGCTTCATAATCTTTTTATGCTCACCCGCAGGGATTCCCTTGCCGTTATCGGTAATGTCGATAATCACATGCCTGAAATCCTTTGACATGGAACCGGTGATTTCGATTCGTCCCTTTTTGTTTTCGATGATTGAAGCGAGGGCGTTTTTAATGAGATTCTCAAAAACCCAGTTCAGAAGCTCGTGGTTTCCGTTTACCTTGTGCAGGGCGCCGTAGCGGCTATTCAGTTCTACACTTCGTCCCATGTGGGGCACCCGTGTCCGAAAATAAGTCAGCACTTCCTCAATGACGTCCGAGATATCTATTGGTTTCAATTCGGGAATCGAACCCACATTTGAAAAACGCGCGGCGACCCGTGTAAGCCGTTTGACATCATAATCGATCTCGGTGACCGCCTGATCGAGCAGTTTTTCCTCCCGCTCCGATTTTAAAAGTTCGATCCAGCCGACGATTGAACTAATTGGCGTACCAAGCTGATGTGCCGTTTCTTTCGCCATACCGACCCATATCGAGCGCTGCTCCGCCTGCGTGATGTTTCTGAATCCGATATAGCCGACCACGATGAGAATCAATATCACCATAAATTCGATGACCGGCAGCCACGCAATCCAGGTGATAAATACGGGATCGCCGTAATGTAACAGTAGTGTCTCGTATCCGGGGATGTTCTCGGTTGTAATCGTGTTTTTCTTTCCCGCTCTGTTTAAATACCGGTGATTAGCAGCCAAACGGCTCAGTGCGGCCAACGAAGTATCGTTTGCGGCGACACCGATATTACTCCAGTACAGAGGGATATCACCTTTTTTTGTCACTATAATCGGCCATTTTACGTTCAGCGTCCCGTAAATGTTCAGCGGCGGTTCGTTCTCCTTTTCAAACCGTAGAGGTTCGATCGCCGATTTCATCTCACGGGCGGTATCCTCGCCAAGATTTCGCATATACAGGTTCGTTCCGAACAAATCGGTAATCAGGAACGGTATGCCCTCCGCCGGCGGGAAATCGTAGACCGTAAGCGTATCGACCCGATGGATAAGCGTCGGATTGGGAATAGAATCCGGCGGATTTATTCTATCCATTTTCTCCATAATGCGGCGAAGGGCGCGTTTCGCAGCCTCGGTGGTATCGTCCGGCGCAACCCCGACATTCCGCCATCTGCCCTGAATGGGATTATTGTCGATATCGGAGAATATACTCGGAAACGGCGACTCGATAACGCCCTTTTGAATGATGTCGCTGTCGATTCCGCCGGTATCGCTCGAAAGGGGATTGATGATGCTGATATAGATGCTTTTCTGGTTGTCCACTACCGTTTTCTGGAACTCGCGCACATGATTTATAATGAGCTGTGTGTAGAGCCAGAATCCGATCGCAATTCCGATCAGAACAACGAAAACTATTGATCTGACCGTGCCCGCGGATACTTTCGGCATCGTTCGTTTCTGCATCAGTGGGCGCCCTTTCTGCCAAGTACGACAAATACAGTTGCAACGAGGATTTTAAAATCCATGTTCAGCGACATGTTTTCTATATAATAGAGGTCGTATTTCAACTTCTCGCGGACATCGTCGAGCGAACTGTCATAGCTGTGTTTAATCTGTGCCCAGCCGGTCAGTCCGGGTTTGACTTTAAGACGGAGCTGATAATACGGAATTTTCTTTTTGAGCTGCTCGACAAAGAACGGCCGTTCGGGACGGGGACCCACAAGGCTCATATCGCCTTTGATGATATTATAAATCTGCGGCAGCTCGTCCATTCTGATTTTGCGAATAATTCTCCCGACACGGGTGATTCTCGAATCGTTCTTATCCGCCCAGACCGGGCCGGATTTTTTTTCGGCATTGGCAACCATCGACCGGAATTTATACAGCTTGAATGTTTTGTTTCGATACCCTACCCTCTCCTGAACGTACAAAACCGGGCCTTTTGAGTCAAGCTTGATTGCCACAGCGACAATGAGAAACAGCGGGGAAAAAACGATAAGCGAAACAAGACTGACAAACACATCTATCATCTTTTTGACGTTTTTCTCCCAGGGCGGTATCGGTTCGGAAAGGATTCGTATCATAGGGAATCCATAGAACTGATTAAACATCATTCTTCCGGCAAGCACATCCGCAGGCCCCGGAAGAATCGCAAAATCCACTTCGAACGAATCAGCCGCCGACACCAGTTCGAATATCTCTTCCTCGTCTTTGAACTCATGGGCAATGAGAATTTCCGCGATATTGTATGTCTCGATGATCGTATGCAGGTTTTGTACCGTACCAAGCACCGGAAATCCCTCAACCTCTTTCTGATTTTTCGCATTGTCGGTGATAATGACTCCCTTTATGTCGTATCCGAGCGCCGGAGCGTTTTTAATGTTTTTGATCATCTCTACGGTCAGCCGGCGGGAGCCGACGATAAGAGACGGTCTCAGTCCCACACCTTTCAGGAGGAATCCACGCTGAACAGTCCGGACAGTCACCCGCCCGATGCCGACCAGCGCCACAAGCGACGCCCAGTATCCCAGAATGGGCAGTTTTGCGGAGCTTATCTCCGGAGAAATGGTGAAAGAAAATATGAGAAAAATAACACCGCCGACCGTTATCGTTTTATATACCGATATGAGTTCGTCGAACCGCGAAGTGTTTTTCCATTTGCCGTAGAGACCAAACACCGCGAACAACAGAAGCCAGAACAGGTTGATCAGCACACATGGAAGCCAGTAGTCGGAAAGCGGCATGAATTCCTTGTCCGGCGAGAATCCGCTGTAAAACGACAGCCAGTAAAAGAACAGAAACGACAGCACAAGCATGAGCTGATCGACAATCGGGACAACAAGTTTGTTAAATATTGTTTTCATATATATGATTTCGCCCTCGAATGAAAGCCAGTCAATTTATTAACGCGAGCATCGGGTATGTCGAATACACGACATATTTTTGGAAATTACAAATATTACATATTGTTCGGCAAATTTTTCAATGCTCCGAACAACTTCGTCACATTATTCCATTGTATCGGCGGACGTTACCGACGCGTTTCGGCAACACGTTCATACACGCCGAGAATCCGTGCGCATACATCGTCCATTGAGAACCGCTGCCGAACCGAATCCGCCAGCGCGGCAGGATTCTTGATTTCTTTACCATCAAGCGCCCGCAAAATTCCCTTTGCGAGCGCCATGTGTTCGCGCGGCGGAACGAGATATCCCAACCCGTCGGTTACAATGCTTTCCGGACCGCCGGACCGTGTCACCACAACCGGGATTCCGCATGAAATTGCCTCCGCCGCGACAAGTCCGAATCCCTCGCTCACACTGGGCAGCACAAGGACATCCGCGGCACGCATTCTGACCGGAAGCGCCTCATGGGGTACCCGCGGCTCAATACGCACCGCATTACCGATTCCAGCGTCCTCGATCATTGCCCGATAAGGTTTCACCGCATCCGATCCCGGCTCCGCGCCGAGAAGTATCAGTTCGCATCCGGGATACGATTCCAGCACGGCCGGCATGGCACGGATGAGATATTCGATCCCTTTTACGGGGACGAAGTTTCCAACAAAAAGAAGCCGCAGCCGGTTGGGATCGAACCCGAGCTCACGGCATGCCTCAGTCCGGTTTCCCGGCGAGAACAGTTCGGTATCGATACCGTTCGGGATAACCTCGCATGCTGTCCGGACACCCAGTTCTGCGAGTCTCGTTTTTAGCGATTCGCTGACACAGATGACTGCGGCGGCTTTATTCAGCGTGTCGACAATACCCGGGCGCAGATTCTTTTTTTCGGCGAAAAGATTGATATCGCTGCCGTGCACAGTCACGACGACCGGATATGTTCCCCCGAATGCAGCCACTGCCGCGGCGCCGTCAGGGAACGCATTATGTGCATGTATAATATCACAGCTGTAGAAAAAACCTCGTGCGGCTTTCTTAAGCGTAACTGCCATACTTTTTGGATACATCCGCTGCATGAAAAAGCGCGGGAACGATAGTGTGCGCGGACGTTTTACCGGATATGATGGCACCACCAGCGGAATTGCATCCTCGAACCAATTCCGCATCGGAACCGGGGCAATGAGACGGATATCCGAATGTCCCGACAAACAATCGAGTTCGTCTTTGACAAATCCGCCGAACACCGGACGGTGTTTTGTGGGAAACATATGTGATACGACGCCGATTTTCATAACTGTTTCCCGAAAAATTTCAACTTCATTCTTCTTATCAACTCTTGAAATTCGGAATATCGGGGAATGAGTATTTCATTGAACGAAAATCCGGAATCCTTATGAAATACAACCGTAATATATACAAACCATAAAAAACTCATAATGGAAAAAGCTAATGCGGCCCCACCCGCACCGTTTTCGGGAATAAGTTTTGTATCGAGAATCAATCCTATAAAACCTGCAATAAAAGGGGCTACAATAACTTTCAGCGGATAGCCGCGCCCCCAATACGAACTGTTCAGCACCGCACCGGTATTCATGAACACAATCCCGGGAAGCATCAAAATAAGCGGTACATATGCAGCGAGATAGGTACTGTCCGCAATAATAATGATTAGATATTTTCCAAGAATACCTCCAATTACCGCACCCGCCGCCGAAAAAAATAAGAGATTACGGCAGACTTTCATGGTGAGTGCATATCCTTTTTTTTCGACATCGCGGGCGACATTGGAATAGAGCACCGTACCGGTGACATCCGATCCCCGCTGAAAAAGCTGAAACACTCTAAAACACACCGCAAAAATCCCGACCATTGCATAGCCCTCGAACGATTTGAGCACGAATGGATGAACATTGATCATGAAAAACATGCCGGTTACCGCAACTGCGGCCCTTAAACCCATCGTGCCGGACATACCGAACACGCGGAGCGACGGCCTGAAAGAGAATCCGTTGACCGCGACACTGCTCAGAAATGCCCAGACTGCAGCGGCGGCGCTCGATACGGCAAGCGCAGCGATGACCGAATAGAGCCCGAAATCGAACACAAGCAGAAACAGCGTATCCAAAAGCAGGAACAACACGCCCCAAAGAACAAACGTAACAGCGTATCTCAACATATGGTTGTTGACCAGCAGAAGCGACTGGAACGAGTCTCTGAGAATGAGGCAAAAACCGGTGACAATCGCAAGAATAATATATTGCTGCGGAATAAACCGACCGAACAGGGACGGAAACAATATTGCGGCACTCATGATAACAACACCGGAAAGACCGATATAGACAATGTTGTTCGCGGAAACGACCGGATTCAGACGTTTATCGCCGCCGACAATGTTGATGTTTGTCAGCCGCTGCCATTCGCCGACAAATAGAGTGATAAACAGAGAAAAACGCATGACAAGAAAATAGACACCGTTTTCCTCTTTTCCGAGAACCATGAAAATAAGTTTGTTATTCAAAAACGAGAGGACAAATACTATGATATTTGCCCCCATTGCAATCGAGAAACCTCGAAGAAAGCTCATAAGCGGTCCCGATCAGGAATGAATGCGCAGAAATCGAGCTAATCGTCTGATTTTTTCTCTGTTTTCCGGATTCAGTTCGGTCAATCTGTTGAAAAATTCGACCGTGACTATCGACACCATTGAGAAGAAAAGCGATACCGCGGCCGCGACAAGCACAATAAGTTTACGTTTCGGTCTGGATTTTCGCAGCGGGGGGGTTGCCGAATCGACAATAGTGATTGTCGATATAGGATTTTTCTGCTCGATTCTCGCCTCTTCGTACTGCTGATTCAAAAGTGAACCGAGTTGGTTCAAAGACTCGACACGGCTGACAAGTTTCGCATACTCGATTGTCATTCCGGGTGTTTTCTCAAGCGGGACAAATAAGGATTGTCGCTCGTCCCCGGAGGCTCCGTAACGCATTTTCTCAAGTTGTTCTTCAAGAATCCTCTTCGATTTTAGCACTTCTTTTACAAGAGGATGGGTATCGGAAAACGAACTCGCTCGGTATTCCGCCAAAAGACGCTCTTTACGCATGATTTCCATTTCAAGCTCGGCGGTAACCGAAATCGCGACACGCTGCTGATGGTATGGTGAAAGAGCATTTGTTTTCATTTGATAGGCCTCAAGTTCCGTCTCGGCCTCTTTCAATGCCGCTTCATTCTCATCCAACTGTTCTTTAAGGAATTTTGCACGGCTTGCCGCATTTTCTCGGCTCATCACTCTATTAAGGGAATCGAGCAGGCTGCTGTACATATTTGCGATTGCTGCCGATTGATCTCTGTCACGGTCTTCGACGGCAATACTAATCAAACCCTCTTTTGTCAGTTGTATGTCCGTCAAGTTCTTCAGTGTCTCCTGAGCCGCATCGAGATCTTTTGATTCGTATTGTTCGATGAGATTGAATT
>CAZCDQ010000068.1:0-17911 GCA_964497605.1 uncultured bacterium | reverse complement strand
ATCTTTTATCTGCATAGCCCAATCGACTTTCGTTCTCCGCTGGGTAATCTGTATATATCGTTTCCCGTCAAACGGTTCGAAAAACATGAACACATTGCAAACACCATTACGTTCATATTCATAATCGTAACGTACCGGTATGCCGGGTTTCATAGGTTGCGGCTTCCGGGTCTCTTTGGTCAGCTGTTTGGTTGTCTCATCCATGCAGACCAGTGGTAAATCCGGATCATAGGGTCGCTTGTAAACAGCCAGAAAATCTTCCATGGCACAAACAAAGGCCGCATTGGCCCTTGGAGGAATGCACCACTGATGTTTCAGCCAAGGCTTAAGTTCGTTTTTTTTAACGTCTGGCGAACCGCCTCGTATGAAATACTGTCTACATATCCGAGTTCCACAACCTTGTCAGCCAACAGCCGCAGTGTCCAGCGCACCCGCCCCTTCGGCGGATCGCTGCAGCAAAGAGCAATCAAATGGGCTTCCACATCACCATCAAT
The DNA here is from genome assembly GCA_964497605.1 of uncultured bacterium. Taxonomy (GTDB): domain Bacteria; phylum Latescibacterota; class Latescibacteria; order Latescibacterales; family Latescibacteraceae; genus Latescibacter. Next base: position 17,417 of record CAZCDQ010000068.1, on the reverse strand, counting down.
TTTTTTACGTAAGCGTTTTTGGGTATATGGGTGTCTTGATAAAACAGCATCAACTCCTTCTTCCACAAGCTGTTTGCGAACTCGCTCGATTGTTTGGACAGTAACATCGAATGACTCACTAATTTTTTCATCGGACCATGCAGGACCTTCATCACTTTGGTCAGCTTTGAGCAGAATCCGAACGCGGGTAAACATCCTGCCTGATCCACGTCCAGAGATTAACAATTTCCTTAAATCAGAACGTTCTTTCTGTGATAATCGAACAACATACTTTTTCATCACGTTCCTCAAGGCTTGGGTTATTTGGATAAAAAAAACCTTGAGGAAATATATGACTATTAATGAGAAAATGCAAGTATATTACCCAATATTATTATCTTGACATGACACTAGCAATAATGAGAGCTATTCCAAAAAACTTAAATCGTATGCAAATACTCTGTACTGGAACGAAACACTAAGGGAAGATTCATATAAATCAAAAAAAGATTTTACAAAAATGATTACTGACTTTAGTTTGTCAATTCGCCCTATGAACATTTTTGGCCCATCTGAACTTGAAGAAAGACATAAATTACTATTCGATATGGCAAGGATTATCTGGAAATAATAGCAATGGGTTCTGATAAAAAATCATGTTTTCAAAATGAGAATTTGATATCATACTATTAATATGGGCATGACTGATCGATACCCCTGTCCGTTTTCGTTTATGTCCCGGTATTGTCATTTCAAAATAAGGTTACGAAACTCGCCTTTCGAGACCGGCGGGTCAGGAATCGTCTGCGTTGCCGCCGGAACTTATATTCCCAACGTTTGTCATACCGAGGATATATTTGGAGGGGCCAGCATTGGAAAGTTTGAATTTTTTTCGCAGCCACGCGCCAATTTTCTCAAGCGCAGCGTCGGCGCCGCCGAGTGATTCGACCTCAAGCTCGCATGCCCTAAATGCTCCCCGCGGACCGGTGAACGTTACATCGTCCAGCACAAGTTCGAATTCCGCGGTACCGTCACGATCGAGCAGGATGGTATGCCGGTTATTCACCGCGGTCATGCTGATAATGAGTTGAACCGATCCAAACATCTTCTCAAATGCATGACAGGCCGCATTATCGGGGAGCGGGACGTTCAGTATAGCATCGGGATCGATATCGACCGGATATTCAATTTCGTTACGGCGGTAGAAAGAACCTTCCGATCTCTGTTGGGATTTGAATGTGAGCACGCGACCGCTATTTTTCCTGCGCAATCTGAATACCGCTTTCCCGTTGTAAAGGAGGCTGTCGGCTGTGTCGAAATAGGTGTCTGTAATGATCTTCGTACCGCAGTCGATCGCCGAATAATCAGCAATCGTTTCGAGAGATACGATCTCTGCAAACAGTTTCCTGTCGGGCACGGTGAATTTCAGTTCGGTTTCTATTGCCATAAAAACTCCGTAAAGTTAAAGGACAAACATCAGCCGTTTTCTTCGCACCGCCGCTCGGCGAGAGAGCGGAATATGTCTCCCCGCTGCTCGTAATCGGAAAACATATCGTAGGATGCGCATCCCGGGGTCAGGAGTACGACTCCGCTCGAGCCGGCACGTTTCGCACATTCTTTGACTGCATGCTCGAGAGTCGGATAAATTGTAGACCGCACACCCGCTTTATCGAGCGCGTCGGCTATCTTTGGCGCGGTGGCCCCGATGAGGGCGGCCCATTCGATACTTTTTGCAACTGATTCAGCCATGCTGACGAACGATATATTTTTATCGTAACCGCCGAAAATGGGAACAACTGTCCCGTCAAACGCATTCACTGCAGCGGCAGCGGCCTCCGGCGTTGTCGCTTTTGAATCGTTGAAGTATTTCACACCGTCACGCTCGCAGATGAATTCAAGCCGATGTGGAATACCGGAAAATGCGGCCAGACCATCCGAGACCGCGGCGGGATCGATCTCCATAACATACGCACAGGCAGCTGCGGTCATGGCGTTGATGATATTATGCCTGCCGGGTATCCGCAGATTCCACGTGTCGAACATTCGTTCCGTTACCTCCCCCTTCCGGACAGTAATCCAGCCATTTTCAATTGTGATACCGTCACCATCAAGTTCACTCCCGACCCAGAGGCATTTCCCGCGAACGGATGGCGCCATAGCGCGCGATCCCTGATCGTCCGCGACAAGAACCGCCGTATCGCCGACGTTCTGATTCGCCAAAATAGCCCGTTTCGCCTTCGTGTAAGATACGAACGTACCGTGACGGTCGATGTGGTTGGGAGTGAGATTCAGCACCGCCGCAATATTTGGACTCCATTTCATCCGTCCCAGCCACTCGAGCTGAAACGAGGAAAGCTCGAGCACAACAATATCCTCCTGTGTCATTGCGTGAAGGTCTGCGAGCAGAGATCCGCCGATATTGCCGCCGGAATAGAATGATCGGCCGGAACGTTCGAGAATCGACCGGAGCATCGAAACGGTTGTGGTTTTTCCGTTCGAACCGGTGATGCCGCATATCGCTGATGGACAGACTTCGGCAAATAACCCAATTTCTGTTGTGAGTTCAGCGCCGGCATCGGCAGCCGCGGCAAGATAGGGCGAATCGACCGGAACCGCCGGACTCGCAATGACAATGTCCGCTCCGGTAAAATCTGCTGTGTCGTGTTTCCCAAACACAAATGTTATGCCGAGACCGTCCAGTTTAGCAACCGAATCGGCCAGTTCCTCAGAAGATTTCAGGTCGGTCACGGTAACCATAGCGCCGTTTTCTGCGGCACATCGAGCGGCGCCGATACTCCCTCCGAATGTTCCGAGGCCCATGACAGTTACATTTTTGTTACGGAATTTGGGTTCGAGCGGATGATTCATAATGTGCAACTTTTCATTGACAGGTAAATCGCATTTCCGCGGCCGGATCACGTAATCAGCGGATCGAATTTTAAATCCATCAGTGTATGAATTATTTCTTTGAATTTCCCATCGGAATAACCGAGCATATCGATTGCGGCCTGGCTGATTTCGGGAATCTTATCCCATGAGGGCTCGTTGAAATCGAGGGCCGAGGCCACAATATCGGCGACATGAATCACCGCCGTTTTTCGCGCATGATATTTTTTGTCCATGTAGTTATGGTGCCATTTGACCGATGTGGTTATATTTTTCGGCATTTCCCAGTCCTCGAGTGTCCAGCCGCCGATAATACCGTGATCGACCCCGATGATTTTCTTTTCCGCAATATACATCGGCACGCCGTAATCGATGGCATATTGTTTGATTTTGAAATAATACTCCGGGAAACACACCTCGAGAATGATCAGGCCGATATCATGCAGAAGTCCGACAACAACAATCTCCTCAATCTTGTAAAAATGCGATTCCAACGCGAGAAACCGGGCAATATTCGCCGTCCGGTTCGAGTGATCGTACAGACGCATGTTTTTTTTTCGCATCATGGAAAGAACTGTGGAACCGAGTGAAACCATTTTTATCGTGTTCCACCCGAGAAGCGTGGCGGCATGAGAGACAGTTTTGATATGTTCTCTGAATCCGTAATACCCCGAATTCGCGACCCGCAAAACCCGCTCGGACAATCCCTTGTCTTGCTCTATCACATGTGAAAGATCGTGGAATGATGTGTTCGGGTCGTTGAACATCGTGATGATGGGAACGGTTACGCTGGGGACATTGGTAAACGACGGGTTTGTCTCAATGGCGTTCACAACCATCTCTCTGTCAATCGCTCGTTTCATCCTCCGCCCTGTCTTTCGCAATTTTCTCAAGTATCCACGATTGAAGTTTCTTCATCACCATACTGTTTTGGACATACTCAAACCGTTTATCGATATTCTCAATCAGATCGGGAACGGACAAAATTTCCGGCTGATGACTTTCGATATCGACAGTGGTGACCTTAAGCTCTTTTAATAATCCGATGCGCTCGCCGGTCAGCACCGTTCCGGCGCCGAAAATAAGTGCGTCTTTGATCACAACATCATCGATAAGAACGTCGCCCTCGAGGACATGAAACAGACTCACACGCGCCACCGATATAATCCCCTTATCATTTATTGGTTCTTTTTCGGCGGTAGATTTCTCAAACGGTAAATCATAATCGATGCGGCAATTATAAACACAAATATACCGAGCACCTGATTATGGGTGAAACCGTGAAACCTCAGATTCGAATCGTAATGTCTGGTGAAATCGGTGGAAAACCTGATAACCGCATACATCATAAAATACACCAACGCCAGGAAACCGTCAAACCGCTTATAACGCTCTACATACAGAAGTGTCAGAAAGATGACGAGTCCGGCAAGTGAATTATAGAGCTGTGACGGATGAATGTGTATGCCGGGATAGTACATCCCCGCGACAGAATTGTCGGGGAATATCATACCGATTGAGGACTCAGTCGGTTTCCCGAAACAGCAGCCGTTCAAAAAGCACCCGATCCGTGTAAAAAATTGGCCGAGTCCGAGGGACGGCGCGATAATGTCGAGATATTTCGCTACGCTCAGTTTGTTACGGTACAGATATGTTACTGCTGCGGTGGTCGCCGCGATAAGACCGCCGTAAAGAATCAGACCGCTGATACCAATCTGACCATCCGCACCGACCGGCCAGAAGATGTTTTTAAAAACGATTGCATAGCGTTTCAGAAAGAACATCTCGCCCTGCACACGAAATTCATCCAGATTCACCAATACATAATAAAGACGTACGCCAATCAGCGCGGAAAAAACGATCCATACCGATATGTTATAGATATGATCCGGGTTTTCACCGACTTTTTTAGCCCGCGACGCAGCAAGCATGATACCGGATAAAAAACCGAGAGCAAGCATGAGACCGTAGCTTCTGACAACAAACGGTCCAAGGGAAATAATGTTCGGGTGCATACAACTCCTTTAGTATTCGTAACGATTAAGTTTAAAATTCATTAAAAGCCCGATCATGATTGCGTTCGAGACACACGACGATCCGCCGTAGGACAAAAACGGCAACGGCAGACCGGTAACCGGCATAATTCCGATCACCATCCCCACATTGACAAACATATGGAACGCAAATACGGTTGAAATACCGATTGCGGCAAGCGACATGAACGAGTCTTTCAGTTCATAGGCGATCATAATGCCTTTCGAGACGATATAGAATATCAAAGAAAGGACAAAAAACGATCCCACAAATCCCATTTCCTCACCTATCACGCTGAAAATAAAATCGTTATGAGACCGCGGCAGAAATCCAAGCTCGGTATACCGTCCTCTACCAATCCCTTTGCCCAAAAGACCGCCGGAGCCGATCGCAATTTTCGAATTAATAATCTGCCATCCCGCTCCCAGCGGATCAGCCTCGGGATTGAGTACTGAGGTAATCCGTTTCTGCTGATACGGTTTCAGTTTAGAGAATACGACTGATGTCGAAACGCCCGCAAGGATGTTTGAGAATAGTACAATCCCCATCCCGATAAAATGGTAGCGGGTATAATAGAGGACGGCAATGATGAAAAACATAAATATTACCCACGCGACCCAGCTTATGGGAATGAATGGCGCGCACATAATCGCGGATATCATCGGCGCAACCAGAAAGAACAAGCGAAGCGTATCGAGTCCAGCCCAATAGACCATAGGCAGAATTATCGCGAAAAATACCAGCGAAGTCCCGAGATCGGGCTGCTTCAGCACCAGCACAGCCGGTACCGCCGCAATCATAAACGGTATCAGGCATTTAACATAGGTCGTGGGCCGGTTCTGTTTGTCAGACATATACCGGGCAAGCGTGAGAATGGTCGCGATTTTCATAAATTCGGAAGGCTGAAACCGCACAGGACCGAGTTTCAACCAGCGGACAGAACCGCCGCCCGATGCTCCATACAGATCGGTCAGAACCAGCATAACAATGCCGATGATATAAAGCGCGTAGGAAAATGTATAAAAGAACTTACTCGGCAATAACGCAAACGTAAACATAAAAAATATGGCAATCAGCGACCACATAAGCTGTTTTATCCAGAAATCCGGATAATCGATGTGTTCACCGTAGCTCGTGCTCCGGATCATTACGACGCCGATAGTCATGAGCGCCATGACTGCCACGGCAAGACTGTAATCCATATTTCTATCGAACAATTTAATCATTCTGAGCGACCGATGTTGTTGTATCGGGATAGTATCTGAAGTATTCTCCGAGTATGTGCTGTACGATACGGACCGCGACCGACGGTGTAATATCGCCGGTATTCTCCGCGACGCATGCAATCGCAATTGTGGGATTGTCATAGGGCGCAAACGCGATAAAAATCCTATGAGCAGCGCCGTGAGGATTTTGAGCAGTGCCCGTCTTCCCCGAAATAATATGCCCGGGCACTGCGGCGGATTTCGCAGTACCATGGACTCCGTTCACGACGGCACGCATGCCGCTCTTCACAACCTCGAACGATTCCTGCGGGATAATCTCGATCCGTGCCGGAACAACCGAACTGTCTCTGATAAGATGCGGTTGTGCATTGACGCCCTTTGTAGCGACTATACCGGTATAATGAGCAAGCTGCAGGGGTGTAACGTCGTTTTCGCCCTGCCCGATTGCAAGATTGAGTATCATGCCCGTCGAATAGGTAATTCTATTGGTTTCGTAGAACGACTGGGACGGCAGATTCCCGGCATTTTCACCGTAAAGATCGATCCCTGTTTTCTGGCCGAATCCCATGAGGCCGCATACCTCCGACCATTTGTCGAGCCCGAGTTTTAAACCAAGCTGATAGAAATACACGTTGCAGGACTGCTCGATGGCCTGTTCCATGTTTAGAACACCGTGCTGACCGCCATGCTCACGAATCCAGCAATTATATTCCCGACCGAAATAGTAATAACCACGGCATGGATTGAATGTTGAATTCACATCGAATCCGTTCTGAAGACCAGCCAATGCTGTGATGATTTTAAATGTCGAGCCCGGCGGGTAGGTACCCTGCACCGCCCTGTTGTAGAGCGGTTTTCGCGGATCATTGCTCAGCTCAGCAAATCGTGCCCCGCTCATATTCGATATGAATTCATTAGGATCGAAATACGGGAATGACGCCATAAGCAGCACCTCCCCGTTCCGCGGATCCAATGCGACGACCGAACCGTTGATGCTATCCGTAAAAGCTTCCACAGCGGCCTCGTGCAGACGGTAATCCAGTGTGAGTGTAACAAATTCACCGGGATCTGCGGGCACATTGTTTTCGGTGATGGTTTTCAAATAACGGTTCAGATAGTTCTTCTCAACAACCCGGACGCCGTTCTCGCCTTTTAAGACGTCTTCATAAAAGCGTTCGACACCGTTTTTCCCAATCCACTGATTTTTATCGTATCCCTGTTCGGAAAGAATTTCCGCCTCGCTCTGAGTCAGCTTCCCCATAAATCCGATAACATGGCTCGCGAGTGAACCGTGAGGATAATAACGTCGCTGGCCAATGACATTGCCGATTCCCTGCAGATCGAGACTATGCTCCTCGATAATGGAGGCAATGGTAAAGTCTGCATCGGAAATCAGGGTCTCCGGATTCTGAGACCGCCGTGTCAGTGATTTAACCGAATCGACAAATGCACTCCTTGAAATACCCATGACATGTTCAAAATCGGGAATGAGGGACGCGAACCGCGGCAGGGTTTCGTCGTATTTGTCGCGCCAGAAAGGATCGACAGTTACCTCGTAGCTCATCCGGTTTGTTGCAAGCACCTCTCCGTTACGGTCGAAAATGAATCCGCGGGGCGCTTCAACAGTGACTTTTTTCAGACGGAAATCATCGGACTTATCCAGATAAATATCATGATCCACTACCTGAATCTGAAAAAGCCTGAGTGTGAGAATCACCAAAAGGATGAACACGAATAAAATATAAGGCCATGGATTCTTTTCAGCCCTTTTATCTTCTATCTCCGAATAATCCTTGTATAACAAATTTAAATCCTCCGTTCGCGAGAATATCCCATATAAAAACGAAAACGACCAGCAGACCTGATGTGTAGACCGCGCCGGGCAGGCTTTCCCGTATAAACAATTCGGTTATGACAGATATATCCAATTTTGTATAAAATGCGAACACAATAAGGTCGTGAACGATACATACCAAAAACACAACAATCGCTATCACCGATTTATTCTCAACCGAGAGTCTGTCGCGGCTGAGTCCGAGGAAATATCCGATTAGTGACATTGCAAACGCATTCACACCGAGAAATTCGGGAGAATACACATCCTGCAGAAATCCGATAAAGAATCCGTACACAACGCTTGAGACCGGCCCGGAACCGCTTACTATAAATAGTAAAACGAGTATGGACAAATCCGGTTCCACGCCCAACAGCGAGAATCTGCCAAACAGTGTAGATTGCAACAGAAGCGTTAGGGCAATAAGCAGAATATTTCTCAATATTTTCATAGCATACTCTTATTCAAGTTCCGGCCGCGGGAATTGTCCCATACCGTCGCCGTCATCCCAAATATCCGACCGTTCGGAACCTGAAAGAATGAACACCTCGTGGATAAGCGAAAAATTGACTGCTGGTTTGACATCGACGATTGAGTATATTTTCTGTTCATCGTCCTCATTGAGAACGACATTCCCGACAAACAATCCTTCGGGGAACGTTCCTCCGATACCGGTGGTATAAACATTCTGTCCGGATTCGAGATTGCTGATATGCTGAAGGCCGTACATGCTGAGATATTCACCGCCCTCCCATCGAACAATTCCCATAATCTCGCGGTTGCCCTCGATAATTGCGGAAATCCTTGAATTCAGATCTCTTATGATCTGGACGCTTGACGATGTCGGATACACCTGGACAATCCGTCCGACCAGACCGTCCGCAGTCACCACCGCCATATACTTTTTAACTCCGCTGCGGCTTCCAACATTGAGAATGAGGGAGTTGACGATACGGTCGACATCCTGACCGATCACCTCGGCGGGAATGAGCGGGAACGGATATCGCTCCTTAAAACCGAGCAGTTCTCGGAGCGCTTTGTTTTCCTGCGCAGCAAGACGGTTTGAATGAATTTGATATGAGTATTCGAGGTTCTGCAGCCTGAGCTTTTTGTTTTCGCGCCACAGATCAAGCATAAAAATACCGCCGGAAAAAGTAACACGGCCAGTGTTGAATATTGTAGTCGTCACCAGCCGTGCAAACCGTGCTGTCGAACTGTCGCCCATGAACATCATACTAACAGAAAGAAAAAGGGCAATAAAAAGGGCAACAAATCGTTTATTTAAAGAAAGAAAATATAAAACCCTTCTCATCGATTAAAAAAGAACCTTTCTGTATTCGCCGACATTTTCAAGAATCTTGCCTGTACCCCGGACAACGCATGTGAGGGGATCTTCCGCGACATGGACGGGCAGATTGGTCTCGTCTCTAATGCGCTTGTCGAGCCCGCGCAGCAATGCACCGCCGCCGGTCAGTGTGATCCCGCGGTCGAGGATATCAGCCGCAACCTCCGGAGGTGTCCGTTCGAGTGAAAGCAAGAGGGCCTCGATTATCGCGTTGATGGAATCCGAGAGCGCTTCTCGTATTTCGACAGAACTTATTTTAATTGTACGCGGGATAGCGGCGACCAGATCGCGGCCTTTGACCTCCGCCTCGATTTCCTCGTCAAGCGGGCAGGCGCTGCCAATCTGTTTTTTAATTTGCTCGGACGTTCGTTCTCCGATGAGAATGTTGTAATTCTTTTTTAGATGATGAATAATCGCCTCATCAAGCTTGTCTCCGCCGATCCGGATGGATGTGGCGCCGTTGACAATGCCGGACAAAGCAATCACTGCAATTTCAGAGGTACCTCCACCGATGTCGACTATCATCGAACCGATCGGTTCGTGTACGTCGATGCCGACACCGATTGCACCTGCCATCGGTTCGGAGACGAGATAAACCTCGCGGGCGTTGACACGTTCCGCGGAAAGCCGAACCGCGCGTTTTTCAACTTCGGTAATGCCTGACGGTACGCCAATCACAATCCTGGGCCGAACGAGAAAACGGTTTTTAATTACGCGTTTTATTAGAATCCGCAGCATTTCCTCGGTCACCTCGAAATCCGCAATCACACCCTCGCGAAGGGGTCTGACAGTAATGATCTCGCCTGGAGTTCTGCCAAGCATTTCTTTCGCTTCCGAGCCCACCGCAAGTACCCGCCTGGTTTTTGCTTCCACCGCGACAATCGACGGCTCGTCTACGACAATACCTTCACCCGCTACCGAGATAAGGATATTGGCAGTTCCCAAATCCAATCCAATTTCACACGATACGAGACCTCCCAAAAAACCCATAATTCTACTCCATATTATTTAGTGAAGGAAATGCCTCATTCCTGTGAATACCATGACCACACCGAGCTTGTCGGCAGCCTCGATCACTTCCTCATCGTGAATCGATCCGCCTGGCTGGATAATATATTTGATGCCAATCTTTGCGGATTCCTCGACTGTATCTGGAAACGGGAAAAACGCATCCGAGGCCATAACAACCTTTCCCATCCGGTTTTTAATCCACTCGTCCTTGTCGCCGCCGGGATTCATTTCATTAAATGTATTGGTAAGATTCTCCATTGCTTTCGTAGCCGACAGTTTTTTCAGGCTGTCGACCCGATTCGGCTGACCTGCACCCATGCCAAGAACATGATAATAGCCATTCTCATATTCCTCACACAGCACAATGGCGTTGGATTTCGTGTTTTTACACGCAATCATGGAAAATTCCGCAAGGCTCTTCAATCCGTCCGGGAATGTGAGTTTCGTCGCCGATTCCCATTTATCGAAAACGTCCACGTCGGGATCCTGCGTCAACATGCCGCCCAACACCTGTTTGACCACCGGGGTCGTCACCTTACCGATTCCGGCAACATCGAGTTTCAGAAGCATGATCGCTTCTTTCTCGCTCAGAATTTCGAGCGCCTCAGGAGTAAAATCGGGAGCGATGATGCTCTCGACCATCTTGTCCTCAAGAAATTTTGCCGCAGCAGCATCAAACGGCGCAGTACATGCGATAACCGAGCCGAAAGCGCTGATACGGTCGCCGTCCCACGCTGCCGCAAGAGCCGAGGCGATATCCTTGCCGGTCGCGAGTCCGCAGGGATTGGTATGCTTGATGACCGAAACCGCAATCGATGGAGCGAGGTCTTTCACCGCTATGATGGCGCCGGTCATATCGATGTAATTGTTGAATGAAAGCTGTTTCCCGTGAATCTGCTTAGCCTCGGCGAGATTGGGATAGGCCAGCCCTTCCTGTTTGAAAAACATGGCTTTCTGATGCCAGTTTTCGCCGTACCGGAGCGTTTTCCCGCCGGTGTATTTGAGCCGGAGGATGTTTTCATCGAGGAAACGATTAGAGAGGAATGTATCGATAGCCGCATCGTAATCGGCGGTGTGACGGAACACTTTCGCTGCGAGATACTGCCGCGTCATATCGGTCAGCTCGCCGTTCGATTTCAGATCGTCCAACACAAGAGCATAATCGCCGGGATCGGTGACCGCACCGACATATTTATTGTTTTTAGCCGCGCTCCTGAGCATAGTCGGGCCGCCGATATCGATGTTCTCGATGGCATCCTCAATGGTAACATCGTCGTTCGCGATGGTCTTTTCGAACGGATACAGATTCACGACAACCAGGTCAATCAGGCCGATACCGTTGTCCTCGAGCTGTTTCATGTGATCATCCGAATCGCGGACGGCAAGCAGTGCGCCGTGGACTTTCGGGTGGAGTGTTTTGACACGGCCGTTTAAAATTTCAGGGAATCCGGTAATCTGATCGATGGCGGTTACCGGGACACCGGCATCGCTGAGCGCACGGGCGGTGCCGCCGGTGGAAATGATTTTCACACCGAGATTTGACAGCTCTTTTCCGAACTCAACAATCCCCGTCTTGTCCGACACGCTGATTAATGCAGTTTTAACTTTCACCTCTATAACCTCGTCATTTTTTATTTTTTATTTTATACAACGAGCATATTTCTCGCTTCTTCGTACTTCTCAAGTGTCTTTGCGACAATATCGTCCGGAAGCGCGGGCGCCGGCGGAGTTTTGTCCCAATCGAGACTCTCGAGATAGTCGCGGACAAACTGTTTGTCGAACGACACCTGCGACTGTCCCGGGCTGTATTCAGATACCGGCCAGAACCTTGACGAATCCGGCGACAGAATTTCGTCGATCAGTGTCGTACGGCCCTCTATAATCCCGAATTCGAACTTGGTATCGGCGATGATGATGCCCCGCTCTTTCGCATAGGCACGGGCTTTCTCATACACCGCAAGGGACAGGTTGCGGATTTCGGACGCCAGTTTTTCACCGATCTGGTTCACAATATACGGAAAATCGACATTGATATCATGCCCCACATCCTCCTTCGTGGAGGGGGTAAAAATATTCTCGGGCAGTTTATCCGATTCTTTCATCCCCTCGGGAAGTTTAATACCGCAGATCTCACCGGTTTTCTGATAATCTTTCCAGCCGCTGCCGGAGATATAGCCGCGCACAATGCACTCCACGTCAATCCGCTCCGCCCGTTTCACTAACATCGACCGTCCCTCGAGCTGATCGCGGTATTTGTGAAGCTCTTCGGGGTAATCGTCAACATTCGAGGCGATCAGATGGTTTGGAACGATATCGCTCACCAAGTCGAACCAGAAGAGCGACATCTCGGTCAGCAGTTTTCCTTTTCCGGGTATGCCGTTCTGCATGACACAGTCGAACGCGCTGATACGGTCGGTGGCCACAATAAGCAGCATATCATCCATCTCGTAAACATCGCGCACTTTTCCGCGGGCAAACAAGTTCACCCCAGGAAGATCTGTTTTCATTAAAGCATCACTCATAAAATCCTCCGGACACTCTCTATATATTTATTTTTGTTGGAATATGCAAGGAAGTTATTGCATGTGATAATAATACCACAATACAATTCCAAATGCAATATTTATAATTGGAGTTTTGGGAATAAATAAAAGGCACAAAGGTTGAACGTAAAATTACGCAGATAATTGAATTGCGCAGAGATTAAGTTTCAACATATACGATTGGGACTGAAACAATGAATTCGTGCCGATAAGCCCGCACATGCAGCGTAAGGTCGTGTAACACCTTACACGGACTAACTGGACACATCTCTCAGATTGTTTTCCGGGGACGCAAACCCCCACATTTTTTCGATCTCCTCGAGGGTTTTGCCTTTCGTTTCGGTAACCATGGTCCAGACAAAAATGAATGCGAGCACGCAGATACCGGAGAAAACATAGAATGTGTTACCCGCCATCTTATCCATCATCCAGGGGAACACCTGTGCGATGACCACATTCGACAACCAGAGCACCATCGAGGCAATGGATACCGCACGTCCGCGGATTTTTGTCGGATAGATTTCAGAGAGGTATACCCAGATGACCACACCCATGCTCATGGTGAACGACGCGCAGAAGATAAGGGTCGGGATAATGAGCCAGATCGGACTGACAATCGATGTCTGAAACAGAAACCCCACAAGCGCAATGGCGACAGTCATAATCCCCATGCCGGTGAGAAGCAGATTTTTCCGCCCGAATTTGTCGACTGTGGCAATTCCAACAATGGTGAACACCAGATTGGTTATGCCGATGGCGACCGTTGCAAGCAGCGCCGAGGATGCGCTTTGGTATCCTGCTTTCATAAAAATAATAGGCCCGTAATAGATGATCGTATCAATGCCTGTGATATGTGCGAATAATGCGAGGAGTACGCCAACAAGCAGAACCTTCCGGAGCCCGGGGCGGAAGAGTTCGCGGAGCGTGCCCTCCTCCTGCGCGAGATTTTCTTTTATCTGACGAATTTCAAAATCAGCGTGACCGGCGCCGCCAACCCGTGCGAGAATGTTATAAGCATCATCAACAACTCCTTGTTTCATCAGCCACCTCGGGCTGTCAGGAATAAAAAACAATGCAATCATGAATAAGCCTGCGGGAAACGCCTCGACCGCAAACATCCACCGCCAATTGTTCGGCCCGATATCGACCAGCAGCCAGTTCGACACACCTGCCATGAGGATACCGGTTACTATGGCAAGCTGATTGAGTGCAACCAGACGCCCGCGGATATGCGCCGGAGAAATTTCGGCGATATACATAGGCGATATGACCGATGCAACGCCGACTGCGATACCCCCGATGAACCGTGCCACAACTAACTGGACAAATGTCTGCGGAAACGCCGACATAACCGCCGATATCACAAACAGAATTGCGGCAAGGATGAGTATTTTCTTGCGCCCGAATCGGTCGGTCAGCAGGCCGGAGATTATCGCGCCAACCGTGCAGGCGATCATAAGATTGCTAACAGCGAATCCCGCCTGATGGGAATTGAGACTGAAATGCTCGATGATAAACGGAATTGCGCCTGAAATGACTCCCGTATCATAACCGAACAGAAGCCCGCCGACTGCCGCGACAAACGAGATGAAATAAGCGTAGACGATACTCCCGCCTGTGGAAACGCTGTTGCCGGTACCGACAGATGCAGAATCGATGGCCATGATATATCCTCATTAAAAAAAGAGGCAGACGGTCATCTGCATCTTCCGTTGACTGACATGATTGGATTGCCTTCGTACAGCGGCGGATTAATCGCTTGATTCCTGTTCGGACCGCATAAACAAATCGAGATATTCCGGTACAAGATCATTTGTGAATGCATCGATACCGTCCGCGCTGCCCGGGTGACAGATCATCGATGTAAGCACCTCGAAAGGCATGGTGACAATATCTGCGCCGACAGATGCAACCTCGCTTACCTGAACTGCGTTTCTGATGCTTGCCGCGATAACCTCGCATTCCAATTCATATATCTCGAAAATATCGACAATCTTTTCAACCAGTTCCACACCGCTTGCAAGACCGTGCTCGGTCAGCGTTTTCCCTGAATTGGCGTCGATTAATCCCTCCTGCGGGAAATAGTCCGTTTTGTCAAATTTTACGCCGGTTATGCGCCTAATCCGGTCATCCACCCTTCCTGCAAATGGGCTGACATAATCCGCCCCCGCCTTTGCGGCGAGCAGCGCCTGCTCCGGAGTGAACACCAGCGTCGCGTTGACAGGAATCTTTTCGTCGTCCAGACGGTTGATCGCCAGGAGACCGTCGAACGGGCTCCCCTCAGCGTTTGAATTAACTGTACAGACAGGAATTTTAATGACAACGTTGCCGGCGACGGCATTAAATTTTTCGTAGAGCATGATTCCCTGTTCGGACATCTCATCGGCGGTCAGGCCGGCAACCTCGAGCGATACCGGACACATCCGTCCCACCGAGGCAAGGATATTGTTGATATAGGTTTCGATATCCATGTCCGCCGCGGACGTGTTCATAGCCTCAACCGCTTTTTTTATAAGGGACGGATTCGTTGTGACACCATCGATAATGCTCCATGAAACAGCCTCCCTGATCTCTTCAAGGTTCGCCGTATCCAAAAATATTTTCATTGTACGCCTCCGTATATAACAGACAGACATCCCGCCATAATGTTACATAATATATATACTGTCATTGTGACACGAGAGATTATACGTAATGCGGATTCACGCAGATCGTTCTTTTTTTCACGGCAGCGCCGACTGCCGGGGTCTTCTGAGGATTCGTTCATATCGGGAATATAGATAAGATGAATTGGGCTGTCAATAGAATATTCGATGAAAACCTGCATTTTTCGTTTATAAGACAGCATGCGTTCCAAACGACCGTATCCATTGGAAAAACTCAATTTGGCTCAGTAAAATTGAAATGCCTAAATTTAATACCTTCCTCGTGATCAACCGATACGATGAGTTTCTGGAATTCAGGATGCTGGCGCATGTAACGCATGAAATATATTTCATACCCTTTGATATTCTCGAGTACTTCGGGATGCAATGTTTGGAAAAAGCCCTTGATATCGTTTTTTACCCGCGCCTCGTCGAATGCTTGCAATATTTCCTCGTTGGAGGAAAATGTTTTATCCGGCAGCATCCCCTTTCTCATCAGAATGATTGCCCGCGAGTTTCCCTGATTGAGCAGTCCGGGAAACATCCCATACCGGCCGACATAGGCGCCGTCGCCGGTGAACCAGCCCAGTCCCGCGACATAAAACGAATAGCCCGCAAGCAGTGTCACCATAATCCGCGAAAACCGGGCGCCGTCCATGAAATACACCGCAGGAAGCAGAATCAGCGGAATGATCGGGACCATGTGACGTGATCCGAGACCGAATCCGGTGAACGGATAGGGGCCCCGCGCGATAAAAACGGTCATCAATACGACCGCGCCCAGAAGCGCATACGTTTCGCGTTTTTTCCCGCTTTTCCACATGTTAATGAGTCCCGCCGGGAACAGCATGAACACCGGAGTGATGGTCAAAAGGCCGTGATACTTGTCGAACAGCAGCTCATGAATACCCCAGGGAAGATTACCGCCGCGGTACTGCCCCGACAGGTCGGACACGAAACTTCCCATCAGACGTGAATACTCGAAATTCAGCATCCCACCAAAAAATATACCGTTCCGGATGAACCACAGCGCGACCGCCGCGCTCACACCGCCGGCATACCAGAACATGGTATGATGGAATACGATTTTCTTCTCCCGTTCCACCCAGAAACATAGAAAAAACGGTATCGCGAGCAAAATATAGTGGGGACGTACGAACAGGTTCAGTCCGGTCAGCAACCCGGCGCACACTAATATGAACGGCAGACGGCGCGACGACGAATCCCATGTAAGCAGCCAGAATCCGAGCAGGACGAGAAGCTGCGCCAGCGGTTCGGTATAGCACGAGACAGCGTAAAACCAGTTCGTGGTGGCAAATGCAAGTATCACGGTCATAATCAGCGACCGTACCCGCGACACATGCCGCCGCGCAATCAAATAGAATATAATCAGCGAGCACCAGATAATCAGCATGTTCGCGATGTAGCCGCCCATTTCATCCCACACCGCAACAAACGGCGCCGCCACAACTGAGAATCCGGCCGGATAGCTCATCTCAACCGAATCGTCCGCATCGTACAGATCGCCCGCCAGTAACGATTTCGCCATTTTGTAGTAATTGACCTCGTCCATCCTGAACGGCGGATAGGCCTCCACATAATGAGGATATTCCTCGGCGCCCGCCAGAATGACCGGCACCGCCGGATAGAGATTGAGCAGTGTCACCAGATAGACCAGCAGAATCGCGGCGAATACGGCCGGGGTAATGAATGTGGAGTATGGGGGAGCGTTATCAGGTTCGATTGAGTTTTTTATGTCGTCTGTCACGGTGGATTTTCCTGTTTAAAAACTGTTTAAATAGACAGAATTTACATAATTAACAGAATTTTTTCTTTTCTATCCTGTGTAATAATAATTCAAGAGAAGTATTAAAACAAGTATGATTATTTGCACATTATGCTTGACAGTATTAT
>CAZCDQ010000067.1:0-18250 GCA_964497605.1 uncultured bacterium | reverse complement strand
GTATCGTAAGAGTATAGAATTTTTAACGTTATATGTTTCGCATGATATTATCCTCATTCCAGTTCAGGCTATCTCGCTGTTTCATATCCGATATAACAACCTCATTCATGTATATTTTCCGTTTTTTCCGTTAAGGTAATACGATTCGAAAATCCGACATCCATAAGAAATCTCGATATTTTAAGAACTTTTTACTTGACAAACTGCATTGTGGGGGTATATTATTGTGAAGTGGGGAATAATGGGAGAATATCCCTAAACATGGTTATTGTTTATAAGATATTGTAAAACAATATGATAGGGAAATAGACCCCCCATTGTGTTTCCTCGAGTGGGACTCAGTGAATATTAATTTTGAAAAAAAAATAAACACAATGGGTGAATCGTGCTGAAAAGTTTCGGGTTGACAGGACGCAACGATTACAAGGTAGACGCGAAAGGCAGAATCAATCTGCCTCCGCGAATAAGGAAGATTCTTGCGCCCGAGACATATGACGAGGTAGTTATTTCGATGGCAAGCGAGGGGCACCTTTCAGTTTTCAATAAGGGCTACTGGGTTGGTACCATACAGCAAAATATCATCGACAGGGTTGACAATGTGGAAAACAGGGAGAACTGGGACGCCATGCAGCGTGCGATTCACCGTCTCAGCGAAAATTCGCATATGTCAACGGTTGACAGTCAGGGGCGGATCACCGTGCCGCGGTGGCTTCTTGAAAAAGCGGGTATTACAAAAGATGTGGTAGTGGTTGGTGCAGTGGACCGTGTGTCTTTATGGGCGCCGGATAGATATCAGGCATGGCTCGATAGTGCGCAAGACGATTCATCTCTGGCAGGCATTTATATATAATATCGATTATAGTATCTATAATAACGGACGCACGGTAGAAAAAGATGCAGTTTTATGACGGAACCTTTCCACATTCCTGTAATGGTTTCCGAGATCATGAGGTATATGAATGTAGGAGAGGGAGGGCTTTATTTTGATTGCACACTTGGCGGTGGCGGCCATTCGCAGGAGATTCTGAAACGGGGCGGAGCTGTTATCGCTGTCGACCGTGATCGGCGTGCAGTCGAGTATGCCGGAGAGCGGCTGTCAGAGTATCAGGGCCGGTTTTCCGCTCGGGTTGCAAAATATTCGGCAATGTCGGAAGTTGCAGGTGCATGCGCCGGTTTGGTGGATGGAGTTTTAATGGACTTGGGGGTGAGTTCACGCATGATTGATGATCCGTCCAGAGGCTTCAGCTACGTAAGCGACGGCCCGCTCGATATGAACATGGAAGGGCGCGGACTAACCGCTTTTGATGTTGTCAATACTTTCGACACGAATGAGCTGACACGGATTTTCAGAGAGTACGGCGAAGAAAGGTTTGCAGGAAAAATCGCCCGAAATATTGTTAAAATCCGTTCAGCGCATCCTATTGATTCGACCAAACAACTTGCCGACATTGTTGAGTCCACAGTCGGTGGCAGGCTGCCTCAGAAAAGCAAGGCCAGAATCTTTCAGTCCATACGAATATATGTAAATGACGAGATCGGTGAACTTGAAGCCGGGCTCGACGCCGCAGTCGATATTCTGCGAGCTGGCGGCCGTCTCTGTGTCATTTCCTATCATTCTCTCGAGGATCGCACGGTGAAACGGTTTATTAAGCGGAACGCTGATCCGTGTATTTGTCCTCCTGACTTGCCGGTGTGCAGTTGCGGATTATTGCCGAAACTGAAGCAAATATCCGGGAAAGCGGTCAGGCCGTCCCCGGAGGAAATGGATTCCAATTCGAGATCACGGAGCGCCCTTTTGCGAGTCGCGGAAAAAATCGGAGAGAGTGAATAATATGAAATTGCGCGGAAAAAAACGCATATCGAATAAAAATTTCAGGCTTATCGGCGCCATTGTGTTGTGCACAATGATGCTGATTGTATATGTCAGCGGCCAGGTGTATATCATCTCGCTTGAGCGCAGCATTACTGAAATCAGCGCCGAGGTTGAGGATGTCAATGACGATATCGCCCATCTCAGGATCGAAGAGGCGGAACTGAAAAAGGGAAGCCGGATTAAGACGTTCGCCTTTGTAAATTTGAACATGAAAATGCCCGAGGGAACGCCGCAGCGGCTTTTCTGATTCGCGGTGTATCGGTAAAGAATATATTTCGAACAAACTCGTTCGGATCGGAACAATTATGCAAACGGGACCTCACATACTGCGCCAGAAATTTGCCACGGTTGTTATTGTGCTTTTGTGGTTGAGTCTTGCGGTCAGGATTGGCGCGATTCAGATTATGGATCACGATAAACTCAGCGAAAGCGCTCAGAATCAAAGTAGAGCCAATGTGACGCTGAAAAGCAGCCGCGGCTGTATCTTCGATACGAACGGTGTTCAGCTTGCTATAAATCTTGAATCGGCATCATACGGTCTTCGGAGCAGCGCGGTCGAGAATCCTGGGGAAACCGCCCGGATTCTGTCCGATGCGATCGGGATCAGTTCGGCTCATATCCGCAGTATGATGGCCTCGGATAAAACGTTTCAATGGATCGTCCGTCAGGCGGAGAGGTCGGTTATGAATAAGATTGACACGGCAGACCTTGCGGGCATCGAAAAAATCTCCAATGTAAAACGATATTATCCCCTCGGCATGGTAGCGTCTCAGATAATCGGCTATACCGATGTGGACGATAAGGGTATTGAGGGCTGCGAATACTATTTCGACAGTAAACTTGCTGGTAAAAACGGACGTTCGGTCGCAAAACGTGATGCCCGTCAGCGGCTTACTCCAACCTTTGAAACTCCAATTATTGAACCCCAAAACGGCAGCGACTTATTTCTAACGCTGGACTGGCGGATACAGGAGATAGCAGAGGAGGAACTTGTGGCAGCGGTCGAGAAGTGGAATGCTGTTTCCGGTGGCGCCATTGTGATGGATACGGGTACCGGCGACATTCTGGCGATGGCCAATGTTCCGCGGTTCGACCCCAACGATCCCGAATATTTCGATAAGAGAAAATTCAATCCGAAATTCCGCAAAAACAGACTCGCAACCGACATGATTGAACCGGGTTCGACATTTAAAATTGTGCCGTTTGTCGAGGCGCTGGAATCGGGTGTTATTAATGAAAAGGATCTCATTAACTGCGAGAATGGTCAATTTAAAATCGGCAGGCACACCATCCACGATTCACACGAGATGGGAGTGGTTCCGGCAAGTGAAGTATTAATCCATTCCTCCAATATCGGCACAGTGAAAATCACACAAAAAATCGGTGAAAAGAAATTATATGAACGTGCTCGTTTGATGGGATTCGGCGAAATTACAGGATTTGATATGCTCAATGAAACACCCGGTCAGCTTCTCGATCCGCGGGAATGGTCAAAAATGTCACTGCCGACTATATCGTTCGGTCAGGGTATATCGGTATCGTCGCTTCAGATAGCATTAGCCTATGCCGCAATCGCAAACGGCGGTATGCTTCTCAGTCCAAAAATTGTGAAAGCGATCAGGACGGACGGCGAGATACAATCTATGACAAAGACGGAAATCCGTCGGGCAATGAAACGCGAAACTGCTGCCCGTTTGACAGATCTTTTATGCAAAACCGTCGAATCCGGCTCCGGCTTTAATGCGGCCATTCCGGGCATCAGAATCGGCGGGAAAACGGGGACTGCCCAAAAAGTGATTGAAGGTGTAAAAGGCTATGCACCGGGATTATATCTGTCGTCGTTTATTGGATTCATCGCCGACCGCGACCCGAAGATTCTATGTTATGTCATCATCGACAGTCCGAAAGGTCTCCATTACGGTTCACAGGTTGCCGCGCCGGTGTTCAAAAATATTATGACAAGAACGCTGAATATCGGCGGCAAAACCTGGGCGAACAGAATTGCGGATGCAGAGGCGGTCAGCACGGATCATTACGAAACAATTCCGGTACCCGATTTCAGAGGAACGGATATCAAAACCGCAGTCGGAGACTTGTACGAGATCGGATTCGACACGATCGTGGTCGGGGATTCCACACAGGTCGTCCGCCAGTTCCCGTTACCAGGCGCCAAACTGCATGTCGGCGATAAGGTTACACTATACAGCAACGTAGTTACCAGCGGCAACAGAAGTAGTATAGAAGTGCCGGATTTGAAAGGGAAGTCGCTCAGGGCGGCGGTCCAATACCTTGATCAGCTCAATCTCAAAGTCGAAATCAGCGGCTCGGGAATTGTCGAATCGCAATCGCCGAAAGCTGGTACGGTTGTTGAATACGGGACGGTATGTTCGATTGCTTGCAACTAAAGAAAAAAAAAATGGGAAAGCGCAGAATCGCATGAGATTAGACGATCTGATACGAGGTTTTAAAATTGTCGATACTGCAGGCGATCTGTCCGCGAACATCGCTTCGGTAGAATACGACTCGAGGAAGGTCAAAGCGGGATCGCTGTTTATTGCAGTGCGTGGATTTACAACCGACGGCAACCGGTATATTGCCGATGTGGTACGGAAGGGAGCCGCGGGTATTGTGACCGATGTTCCCGGTACTACGGCTGATACTGCAGTGATTACCGTTGCTGATGCCCGCAAAGCAATGGCGGTTATTGCCGACACGTTTTATGGAAGCCCGCAGAATTCACTTGTTATGACCGCAGTCACCGGCACGAACGGTAAGACGACTGTTACATACATGATTAAGGCCATGTTTGAGGCTGCCGGTATTGGCTGCGGTGTGATAGGGACAATCGCTCATGTTATCGGGAATGAACGGATTGAATCGATAAACACAACGCCGGAATCTGCGGATATTCATGCGATGCTCTCGAAAATACTGAACGCGGGTCAGCATGCCTGCGCAATGGAGGTAAGTTCGCATGCGATTACATTGTCGCGGGTGCATGGTATACAGTTCCGTGCGGCAGCGTTTACAAATATCACACGGGAGCATCTCGATTTCCACGGGGATTTTAACAAATACCTCGACGCAAAAAGCAGGTTGTTCGGTACATTGCCGGGCGACGCAACCGCGGTGGTCAATACGGACGATCCCAATGCCGGGCATGTTATCAATGTTTCGAGAGGAAGCAATATTGTCACATTCGGTTTCGATCCTGAAAGCGACATTCATCCGGAATCCTATGATATGGCGCCGCACGGTTCGGCGGTTGTACTTTCAACACCTGCGGGCCGGATGGATTTGACAGTTCCCATGCCCGGGAAATTCAATATCTCTAATATGATGGCCGCGGCAGGCATCGGTCTTGCATGCGGTATCCGTCCGGATCAGATTGTTGACGGTATCGAGGGAATGAAACCGGTGAGGGGACGGTTCGAACGTATCGACGAGGGACAGGATTTTTCGGTGATTGTCGACTATGCACACACGCCGGATGCGCTTGAAAATATCCTGAAATCGGCACGTGAAATCACCGAAGGACGGCTCATATCGGTGTTCGGGTGCGGCGGCGACCGTGATAAAGGTAAACGCCCTGTCATGGGCGAAATTTCAACTCGCCTGGCGGATTATACATTCATCACATCCGATAATCCACGGACCGAAGACCCAGACGATATCATCGCCGACATCCTTAAGGGAGTAAGTGGAGATTCA
The DNA here is from genome assembly GCA_964497605.1 of uncultured bacterium. GTDB lineage: Bacteria > Latescibacterota > Latescibacteria > Latescibacterales > Latescibacteraceae > Latescibacter. Next base: position 12,666 of record CAZCDQ010000067.1, on the reverse strand, counting down.
AAATTCACCGCAGTTGTAGAACGTGAAACGGCGATTACGAGGGCGGTTTTTCTTGCCCAGGCCGGCGATACGATTGTCATTGCCGGAAAAGGACATGAAGATTATCAGATAGTTGGTACCGAAAAACGGCATTTTGACGATGCCGAAGTTGTCAGGGACGCGATCAGGCTCAGGGCAAACGATGGATAACTATACTCTGCGCCGGATGCTGCATACACTGAATATCGATGCCGGCCGTTATGATAACGCGCTTCTCGACCGAAACATTGCGGGAATTTCCACCGATTCGAGACGCATACGGGACGATGAAGTGCTGTTTGCCATCCGCGGGGAGCGTTTTGATGGTATCGATTATGTGGACAGTGCGTATGAGTCAGGAGCGATTTTCGCGGTGGTGAACCGAGATTCGCCAAAAGATAAAAAGCTCACGGCGCACCATGCGGCGGTCAGCGATACGATAGAGGCGCTCGGCGCAGTTGCGGCCGATTACCGGTCGATGTTCGACAGCACTGTGATTGCGATTACCGGTACAAACGGCAAGACCACGGTCAAAGAAATGCTGCTGCAAATCATTGGTTCGCAGTTTTTGGTACACGGGACGAAAGGAAATTTTAACAATCATATCGGACTGCCTTTGACAGTGTTCGGGCTCGAAAAAGAGCATGAAGTGGCAATATTTGAACTTGGCATGAACGCGCCGGGAGAAATCGGTTATCTCGGGCGGATCGCAAAGCCAGATATCGGGATGGTTCTGAATGCGGGGCCGGGGCATATCGGCTTTTTCAAAGATGTAGGCGAGATTGCCGATGCCAAAATGGAGTTGCTGGAAACGATCGGAAAAGACGGCGCTGCGGTCATAAACGGCGACGACGAACTGCTGATGAACCGCCTGGATCGTACTCGATCAAACGTTGTCACATTCGGTATAAATGGCACACACGATTATACGGCTAAAAACATACGGTTTGACAAGGACGGCTGCCCCTCATTTACTGTAGGCGGTCAATCAATACAGCTTGAAATACAAGGATATCACAATGTATATAATGCACTTGCAGCGTACTCGATAGGGAGGATTCTCAATATGAGCGGATCAGCGATTGCGCGTGATTTGAATGCATTCAAAGCGCCGAAAATGCGCATGGAGCGTTTTTTGAAAGATGGTATTCATTATATCAACGACACTTATAATGCAAATCCGGTATCGATGAAAGTGGCGGCGGAAGTACTCCGATTCATGGACAATAAGCGGAAGATTGTTGTACTCGGGGATATGCTTGAACTTGGCGAAGAGGCGGATGCACTTCACGAAGAAATTGGGGAGCATTATGCCGGTCTTGACCTTGAATGGATGTGCCTAATCGGAGATTTTGCCGAGGTTTACAAAAACGCTGCGATTCGCGGGGGAATGCGTTCGGGGAAAATCAAAATTTTTCCCGATAACGAATCAGCGGCTGCATTTCTTAACGATGTGAAACGGTCTGGTGATGCAATATTGGTGAAAGGATCGCGAGCGCTCAGACTGGAAACAGTCATCGAAGCAGTGAGCGGGGGCAATTAATGTTTTATCACGTATTCGTGCCGCTTATTAAATACGTATCGGCGCTTAATATCTTCCGGTATATCACGTTCCGTGCCGGGTACGGTATGCTGACCGCCCTTTTAATATCGTTTCTCTGTGGTCCGATACTGATACGAGCGCTAAAAAAATGGCAGATAAAGGAAACAATCCGTAACGACGGCCCCGATAGTCATCTCGCGAAACAAGGAACAGTCAGTATGGGTGGACTTATCGTGCTTGCAGGCATAATTATACCGACTGTACTGTGGTCACGGCTCGATAATCATTATGTCTATCTGGCACTTTTCGCAACCGTCTGGATGGGATTTGTAGGTTTTATCGACGATTATCTGAAAATCAAACGCCGGATGCCGAAAGGACTTGTTGCTAAATACAAACTTGCCGGTCAGATACTGCTCGGAATTATTCTCGGAAGCTATTTGTATTATTACAGCGGAAACGATCAGAATGCGGTGATAACCATGCTGCCGTTTTCAAAGAATAATTATCTCAACTACTCGAACTGGGTAATCTATATCACAGTGATAACACTGGTGATTACTTCGGCGACAAATGCGGTGAACCTTACTGACGGTCTTGACGGTCTCGCAATCGGGCTTGTGGCCATCGCATCGGGAACATTCGCAATCATTTGCTACGTTGTAGGTCGTGTAACAACAGCGGAATATCTCGGCGTAATATATATCGCCGAGTGCAGCGAACTGACCGTGTTCTGCCTTGCGATTACCGGCGCCTCCCTGGGCTTTTTATGGTATAACTTTCACCCGGCGAAAATATTCATGGGCGATACCGGATCGCTCGCGCTCGGCGGTGCGCTTGGGACGATTGCGATATTGAGCAAAACAGAAATTCTGTTGATTGTTATCGGCGGTGTGTTTGTGATCGAGGTTCTTTCGGTGATCGTACAGGTCGGCTCATTCAAGATGCGGGGTAAACGTGTATTCAAAATGGCGCCAATTCACCATCATTTCGAGTTGGCTGGATGGGCGGAGGAACTTGTTGTTGTGCGATTCTGGATTATCGGTTTTCTGCTGTCTGTTATCGCTCTGACAACGCTGAAAATGCGTTAAAAAAAAGTTTTTTGCGGGAAGAGAATATGCGTAACGAACAAAAAATAGATTTTTGGCTGTTGACTGTAACCATGATCCTTGCAGGAATCGGGCTTGTTATGGTTTACAGTTCGAGCATGTATCTTTCGATGGAACGCTACGGTTCGGGCACAAATTATTTCGTAAAGCAGGTGGTGCATATTGCGATTGGTTTTACCGCAATGCTGATATTAACGAAACTGAATTACCGCGGATATGCGAAATTAGGGAAATTCCTGCTGATAACCGGTTTGAGCCTGCTGACTGTGCTGCTAATTAAGAACCGAATCGACGGTATCGGTGTCAACAGATGGCTTCGGATCGTTGGATTATCGTTTCAGCCCTCGGAACCGATGAAAATTATGCTGATTATTTTCTTGGCGGATGCCATTTCGCGTATGGGAGACAGAATTCGGTCGTTCAAAGAGGGTTTTCTCCCGCTGACCGCGGTGGTGCTGCTGACATTCGGACTCGTATTTCTCGAGCCCGATCTCGGTATCGCGAGCCTGCTTTTGTTCATCGGTTTTTATATGTTGTTTGTCGGCCGGGCAAAAATCGTGCACCTGCTAGCAATCATTACACCGGCAATCGTTTCGATCATGTTTATGGTCAAAAAAGTGCCATATATGAGAAGACGGTGGATTGAATTCATCGATCCCGAAATGGCGTATCAGATCAAACAGTCCATCATCAGCATTGGAAGCGGCGGGCTCTTGGGCGTCGGTCTCGGGAACAGCACCCAGAAATACTATTTTCTGCCCGAACTGCATACTGATTTCGTGTTCTCTATACTTGCCGAGGAGCTTGGATTTCTCGGGACGAGTCTGCTTCTGTTTCTCACATTCGTATATGTGATACGGGGACTGAAAATTGCCCGCCAGGCACCGGATATCTTCGGATTTCTTCTCGCGTCGGGGCTTACAATGATGATTGGAATTCAGGTATTTGTAAATATCGGGGTTGCGGTAAGGCTGCTGCCGACAACCGGAATGACGCTGCCGTTTATTTCTTACGGCGGTTCATCCATTGTAATATCGTTTGCAGCGACCGGGATACTGCTGAATATTTCGAAGCATGGGAATTATGAAATGAATCTTTCGAAAGTATTCGGCTCGCGAAGTATCAGAAAGGTCTGGACGTGAGAATAATCTTTACCGGCGGCGGAACGGGCGGACATCTTTATCCGTCCATAGCGATTGCGCAGGAGATTGCCAGAAGGCGCCCGGAAACGGAGATGCAATTTATTATAGGTACTCGCGAAATTGAAAGAAAGATTATTGAAGGAGCCGGATATGCGTTCGATACAATCCCGGTTAAAGGGTATCCGAGAAAGATATCGCTGGAAATTGCGTCGTTTATTTGGAATCTGGAGCTATCGGTTATGAAATCGTTTAAGATTTTATATAAATTCAAGCCTTCAGCCATAATGGCAACAGGCGGATATGTATCTGCACCGCCGGTTCTGGCGGGATGGTTTATGAAGATTCCGGTATTTCTGCTGGAGCAGAATTCGTATCCGGGCATCGCGGCGAAAAAGCTGGCGCCGTTTGCCGATACAGTGTTTCTCGGTTTTCGTGACGCGGAGCGTTATTTTGTGAAGAGAGTGCGCACCGAGGTTACTGGCAATCCGGTCAGAAAAGATGTCACTGACTCGATCACACCGAACGCAGCGGAATCATTTGGGTTGGATCCTGCCCTGAAAACTGTTCTCGTCATCGGCGGAAGCCAGGGTGCGCGGGCGATTAACGACGCTTTCGCAGAGATAGTGAAAACGCTTGCGGACAGCGGTTTACAGGTTATTTGGCAAACCGGGTCATCGGAATATGACATGAGGAAAGTCCACGGTGAACAAGCGCCGAAAAAAATAAAAGTGCTGGCGTATATCGACAATATAGGTGCAGCGTATGCAGCCGCTGATGTCGTCGTCTCGCGGGCAGGAGCGATGGCGGTTGCGGAAATTGCGGTGTGTAGTGTCCCGGCGGTATTCATTCCGCTGGCCGCAGCGGCGGAAAACCATCAGAAATATAATGCGGCCTCGCTTGTAAACAGCGGTGCGGCGGAAATGATTACTGAAAAGGAGTTGACACCGGAAAAGCTGTATGGCGAGATTACAGAAATTTTGAATTCACCAGAAAAAACCGAAGATATGAAATCACGCCTGTCGGAATTCGGAAATACCGATGCTGCGGGTGCGATCGCGCGGACACTCATTGAACGATACGGGAATTGATATGCTTATAGGTCCGTTGACAAAGAAAGTCAAAAATATTCACATGATCGGTATCGGCGGATCGGGGATGAACGGTATTGCCGAGATACTGTTAAACCTCGGATTTAATGTGACTGGCTCCGATCTGAATACGACGCCGGTGACTGTCCATCTTGAATCGCTTGGCGCGCATATCTTTGCCGGTCATGCGGCAGAGAATGTTTCGGACTGCGATGTGGTGGTGTATTCCTCGGCGGTAAAAGAAGACAATATCGAAATCTGCACTGCTCGTGAGCGGAAAATACCGGTGATCAAACGCCCGGAAATGCTCGCGGAGTTGATGAGAATGAAATATGGCATCTGCATTGCCGGGACGCACGGCAAGACCTCGACGACATCAATGGTTGGTCAAGTTCTCACTCAGGGTGATATCGACCCGACAATCATTGTCGGCGGGAAAGTGACTGATTTCGGCGGCGGCGCGAAAATCGGTCAGAGCCATTATTTAGTACTCGAGGCGGACGAATACGACCGGACGTTCCTGAAATTGACACCGGTCATCGCTGCGGTTACCAACATCGATATCGATCATCTCGACTGTTACGAGGATATTGAGGATATCAAGGCGGCGTTTGTGCAATTTGTCAACAAGGTTCCGTTCTGGGGATCGGTCATTCTGTGTATAGATAATCTCGGTGTGCAGAGTATTATTCCCGAGATCGAACGGCGGATTATAACTTACGGCCTGTCGGCGCAAGCGGATATACAGGCGGTCAACATCGAATACGATGGTTTCGAAACGACTTTCGACGTGATTGCATATGGCAGCGAAATGGGTTCAATCAGTCTGAATGTCCCGGGCGCGCATAATGTAAGAAATGCACTCGCCGCAGTTACCATTGCAATAGAAATGGATATCCCATTCATAGTTATTTCGAGCGCGCTTGCCTCGTATATTCCGGTTGAGCGGCGATTTCAGATTATAGGGGAGCAGGCGGGTATAACGGTTGTGGATGATTACGCTCATCATCCGACCGAGATCATCGCGAGCCTGGACGGCATCCGTTCGGGATTCAACCGGCGGATTATCGCGGTTTTTCAACCGCATCTGTTTTCGCGTACCCGCGATTTCTACAATGAGTTCGGTCGTTCGTTCATGGAAACGGATATGCTGTTTGTTACTGAGATTTATCCTGCGCGGGAAAAACCGATGGAGGGAGTCACCGGCAGCATGGTATCCGATGCCGCAGCAGCGGCGGGTCATCGTAACACCCGGTTTATATCGGACAGGGCGGAGCTTGTTGATGCGGTCGCGAAGGAAGCACAGGACGGCGATATAGTGGTGACATTCGGTGCTGGCGATGTGAATAAAATCGGATACGAATTATTAAACATGTTCGCACAACGGAATTGAGATTGGTATGGCTTTACGGACGAAAAAAACAAATAAAAACAAAACGCGGTGGAAACAAAGCGGGGCGTCTGTACGAAAACGAACCGTGAAATCGCGGCGTTCCCGAAAATCCGCGGGTGGTCTCGGTTTTGGCCGGTATGTGTTTGGTGTAATTCTGCTCGGGCTTGTGTATCATTTTGCCGCTATGCCGGTTATTAGCCGTATCACGTCCCATAGGATATTCAAAATTACCGGTGTCGATGTAACCGGCGCCGAGTATATCGAATCGGAGGAGATTCTGGACACGGCTGCCATTGAAATCGGGAAGAATATTTTCGAAGTCGATTTGCGGGAGGTGTCAGAAAAGCTTGAGGCCGCATTCGCCGCAGAGGATTTCACTGTATATAAACGGCTTCCCAATTCGATACGGATTTATGTCGACGAGAAAACGCCGGTTGCACTCCTGAATGTAAAAGAGCTTGTCGGTGTGGACAAAAACGGCGTACCGCTTCCCCATGTCGGAGCGGAACTTGCCGCGAATCTACCGATTCTCACCGGGATCGGTTCTGTGTCGTCGCTGTCCGATTCTACAGTGAATGCACGTCTTAAAGCGGGTCTTGTACTTCTCGACAGGATTAAGGACAAAGCGCCGTCGACATACAAACGGATATCCGAGATTAATGTATCGGATATGAACACGCTGGGTATAAGTCTCATAGATAACGGGCTCGAGGTTATTATCGGCGATCGAGATTGGGTAAGAAAGATTCCGGTACTCGATAAGGTGATTGACGAGATAACGATGAATAGAAAAGAAGTGAAGGCGGTTGATATCAGATTCGGTGAAAAAGTTGTCGTGGTTAAATAAATATTATCGCAAGGAATAGTTATGGGAAGAGAAGATATAAAAGTTGGAATCGATGTCGGGACGACGAAGATCGCTGTCGCCATTGCGCGGATCGACGATGATGGCAAACCGACGATCATCGGTCTGGGCTCAAGTCCATGTGAGGGGCTTCGGCGGGGTGTTGTGATAAATCTTGAAAAAACGGTCGAGGCGATTGATACGGCGGTGCATGAAGCGGAGCTTATGGCAGGTGCGGAGATTGCGGAGGCGTATGTGGGTATCGCGGGCGATCATATCAAATCGCTCAACTCCCATGGTGTAATCGCCGTATCGCGGGTGGACAAAACAATCACGGAGAAAGATATCGACCGTGTTATCGATGCTGCAAAAGCGATCCGACTTCCCGAAGAGCGGGAGATTATTCATGTAATTCCGCAGGAATTTATTGTCGACAACCAGAACGGTATCAAAAATCCGCTCGATATATCCGGTGTTCGGCTCGAAGCGGAAATCCATATTGTTACCGGCGCGATGACCGCAATAAAAAATGTGGTGAAATGTGTGAACCGTTCAGGGATCGATGTTGTGGACATAGTTCTGCAGCCGCTTGCAAGTTCATATGCGGTGCTGACCCGTGATGAAAAAGATTTGGGATGCGCATTGATCGATATCGGCGGCGGAACAAGTGACCTTGCGGTATTTCACGAGGAGGCAATCAGATATACGTCGGTTATCGGGCTTGGCGGGAAGAATGTGACCTCTGACATTGCCATCGGGCTGCGGACGCCTTACGAGAATGCAGAAACCATCAAGGTAAAACACGGCTGCGCACTCAGATCGATGGCACCGAAAGATGAAACTATCGAGGTTCCCGGCCCCGGCGAACGCGAGCCGCGGGTTGTTTCACTCGATATTCTAGGAACAATCATCGAGCCGCGAATGGAGGAGCTGTTCAGTCTGGCGAAACAGGAAATTCATAACAACGAATTTTTCGGAAAGCTCGGGGCGGGGATTGTTCTCACAGGCGGCGCCTCGCTGCTTCGGGGAAGTGCCGAGCTTGCCGAACAGGTGTTTGACATGCCGGTCACAGTCGGATTTCCGAAAGGTTTCGGCGGCGGTCTGACAGACATTATCAATAATCCGTCATATTCCACCGTTCTCGGACTCATTCTGTACGGTATGGATAAATCCGGTGCGGGAGCGCAGTTCGTAGAGGGGGGTAGGTCTAAAGTATTTGGCGGACTAACGAAAAGTCTAAAAAATTTATTGAAAGATTTTATGTAATAATTAAATCAGGGGGTGAGCTATGAAAATCGAATTTGATCTAAACAGTTACTCATCAGCAAACATCAAGGTTATCGGTGTCGGCGGAGCTGGGGGTAATGCAGTAAACAGAATGATATGCGCGAAACTGAAAGGTGTAGAGTTTATCGCGGTCAACACTGACAAACAGGCATTGAATCTCAACCAGGCGCCCATGAAAATTCAAATCGGCGAAAATCTCACAAAAGGACTCGGTGCCGGCGGAAATCCGGAAATCGGTCATAAAGCTGTGGAAGAATCCCGCAATCAGTTGATTGAGGCGATGGAGGGTACCGATATGGTCTTTATTGCCGCGGGAATGGGCGGTGGTACCGGTACCGGCGCAGCTCCCGTTATTGCCGAACTCGCCAAGGAGCTTGAAATACTGACTGTCGGAATTGTAACTAAACCGTTCAGCTTCGAGGGTACAAATCGCCAACGGACCGCGGATAAAGGGCTTGATCGGCTGAAGGGCAATCTCGATACACTGATTGCGGTACCAAATCAGCGCCTTCTCTCCATTGTCGGAAAGGACGTGCCTTTTACCGAGGCATTTAAAATGGCGGACGAGATACTCCTTCAGGCGACAAAAGGAATCTCCGATATTATCAATGTACCCGGCATTGTGAATGTCGATTTCATGGATGTTCGTACGGTCATGAGTGAGATGGGAGACGCAATCATGGGTACAGGTACCGCCGCCGGAGAAAACAGAGGACAGGAAGCCGCAACGATGGCGATTAACAGTCCACTGCTTGAAAACGTTTCGATTGAGGGTGCCAGAGGCGTGCTTATCAACATCAATGGCGGGCCGGATTTGTCACTTTATGATATCGATCAAGCCTCGACCCTTATCAAAGAGGCTGCCGGCGATAACGCAAATATTATATTCGGAGCGGTATCCGATGAAAGCATGAAAGAAGATATCAAGGTCACGGTAATTGCGACAGGATTCAATTCGCCGTCCACCATGATTACCGGTGACATCGAACGGGACAAAATCGTCGATTTCAACGATAATCTAAGTATCGGCAAACTAATCGAGGATACCGCGGCAAAATATGGTGAGGAAGAAAAGACAAGTGTTGTCAAACACGGGAAAGTAATAAAGATCGATTGTGATGATTACGATATTCCGGCGTTCAATCGAAAGAATGTGGACCTTGATGAGCCGACATTCATGCGCAGACAGGTTGACTGACAACCGGACCAGAGGTTTTATAGTCGATTCATAAACAATGGTTGTCAATGAATATATTCAGGGGCGGCAAAGCTCTCACCCCCATGAGTAGGTATCTCGGTACCTATAAAGCAAATTGCCGTCCCTGATATTTTATTATTAACAAAAAAAACGACACTTCCTGCATATATTGCAAAAAGTGCCGCTTATCGTATTGTTCGAAAAGGATGTTATGCTTTTTCGACCTTGCCTGAACGAAGGCAGCGGGTGCAGATTTTCATCCGTTTGGCAGAACCGTTGACTTTGGCGCGGACAGAAACAAGGTTGGGACGGAACACTCTGCCTGTCCTGTTGTTGGCATGGCTGACATTATTCCCGTTCATATGTTTCTTTCCGCAGATATCACATTCTCGCGACATTATAAACCTCCCTTATTATCTAAAATATAGATTAACAATATAACAATAAAAACAAACGGATGAAAGCATTATTTTTACTATTTTATACAAATGAAATTTTTACTTGACATATATAATAATAGCTATTATTATATCATTGTGAATAATAAAAACTAAATATTTATCATAGGAGGAGGTTGTCATGGCGCTATACGATTATAAATGCAAAGACTGCGGCGATGTTTCTGAGTATCTTGTCTATTCGTCCGACGACAAGATTGAATGTGGGAAATGCGGCTCGTCTAATATGGAAAAGCAGCTTTCAGGTTTCGCTGTATCGGTGAAAGGAAGCACAAATGATGCTACCGTGCCGAGTTGCCAGTATGGTTCCTGCTGCGGCGGAAGCTGCGGATAAACAAGCCAATGGGAGTGTGAAGTGCGGATATAAGGTATCAAAATGAGCCAAGTATGCGCACTTCACGATCAAGTTTAATACCCGTCTTCTCATAGACTTTTTTTTCGAGCTTCTCGATAAGTACCATCACATCTTTTGCGGTAGCGTTTCCGGTGTTTACAATAAAATTACCGTGAAACGACGCGACCTGAGCGCCGCCGACGGTCATCCCTTTAAGTCCGAGTGAATCAATCAGTTTGCCGATCTGAATATTGTGTGTGTAATCGTTTTTAAAGATACATCCGCATGATGGAAGATCGAAATGTTTCGATTTAGCCCTGTTCGCATCGATCTCATCCATCCGATCTTGTATGGCCGTACGTTCGCCCTCCTGCCATTTCAGCCTTGCCTCGCAAAAAAGCCAACCCCCGCTTGAAAGACTGTTGAATTTATAACCGAAGTCGATGTTGTCGGCGGAAAATGTTCTGAGCCCTTTTTCGGGATGAACGGCGGTCAGCTCGATTAGGACCTCAGAGATATTAATATTGTCATACCGTGCGTTACCAGCTATTGCACCGCCGACTGTACCGGGTAAAAGATACAGGAACTCAAGCCCGGTCTTGGATTGTTCAAGTGCAATCTCGGCAACCTCGGTGGATTTCAGTCCAGCGCCGCATTCAATAAAGTCATCAAGCGGTTTGGCTCCGTTCATTTTGATTGTGAGAATTGCCGCACCGTCGAAATAACCGTCACCGACAAGGACATTAGATCCGCCGCCGAGGATGTAGTATGGGGTTCCGGAAGAATTCAGGCAGGTGAGCAGTTCGAGCAGTTCGTCTGAATTTTTTGGGAAATAGGCCTCTCGAGCGATACCGCCGATTTTGTATTGCGTATACTGTGCAATAGATACATTATTTTCAGATTCTATCATTATCTTTTCCGATATTGTAGTAACACAAACGAGCTATTCACGAACCGTGGGATCGAGTATATCCCTGAGACCGTCCCCCAGAAGATTAAATCCCATAATTGTCACAAACAGCGCCAAACCTGGAAACACATAAATCCAGGGTTTCGAGGCGGTTGCAAGATATGCCTGACCCTCGGTGATCATACGGCCCCAGGAGGGGATATGAGGCTCCGCGCCGAGACCAAGAAATGACAGCCACGCTTCAGTAAGAATATTTCCCGCGATACCGAGGGTCACCGCCACAATAACAGGCGCAAAGGCGTTTGGAAGGATATGGCGAGCCAGAATTCTCCGCCATCCGTAACCGAGCGCATGCGATGCGATGACATATTCCTCGTTTTTGATTTCCATGACTCGCGCACGGACAAGACGAGCGATCGTTGTCCACCCGATGAGTCCGAGAACAATAAATATTTTATTGACCGAGGGATTTTCGAAAATAGCCATGACCGCAAGCGCAAGGAGCGCTGCAGGAAGCGCCATGAATACGTCTGTCGTACGCATGATGACCGTGTCGATCGGTCCACCGAAATAGCCGGCGAGCGAACCAAGTACAATGCCGATCACCGAAGAAATGGCCATCGCGATTATCCCGACTTTTAAAGATATACGCGAACCATAAATCACTCGTGAGAAAATATCGCGCCCGAGGCTGTCGGTGCCGAATGGATTCCGGGTGGAGGGAGATAGCTCTTTTTTATCTAAATCAACAATATAGTCGTAAGGATTTTCGGATGCAATTAACGGTGAAAAAAGAGCACATAAAAGAAAAATCGTCACAATACAGCTTCCGATAATCGCGTTTCGTGAACGGAGAATGGAAGATAAAAATGATGACTGGATAAGGGGCAAAATAATAGAACTCTCCCGATGTTGTTGTTATTATGTAAATAAAGATATAAAGAGAGCATATTCCCTCGCTGAACGTATATCTCATTGAAAGTACAATATATATAAAAAATATTTAAAAAAATAAGGAAATATATTCGATAAGCACGAAATATTACAGAACAATTTTATTATGATTATATTATAAATGCTATTGGTTATAATATATGACCATTATGTGACCATTCAATAGTGGTTGTCTTAAGCTCAAGTATTTCCGATATTTACCGACAAGTTAATTAAGGGGGAATGGTAATAATAATTTGTAGTTTAAAAGAAAAGGGTAATACAATGAAAAAAGTACTTACGGTCTCAGTGATGGTTGCAGCTTTTGCTGTGTTAGCGTTCAACGTATTCGCTGCGAATACCGCTGAACAGCTCGTGACATTCACCATCGGCGCCTCAAACGAGATTA